>NC_015676.1:916476-1221968 GCF_000217995.1 Methanosalsum zhilinae DSM 4017
AAACTGCTTCAGGTATATTATTAAATATACTGGTGAAATTGTTCTTTTCTTTTTTAAGATCGACATATGAACTTTTTCTTTGTTGGGCTAAGTATTGTGACTTATGGTCCAATAGAGATCTGTTTACCATTAACAATCCACCTGTAGTGAACAATCAAAAATATGTTCCTTAAAAACAAATTAACTGCTACAGTACATATAATTCTAAGAAACTTTTCTCTGAAACTAAATTAGTAACTACTGGAAAATAGATATATACACAGCCAGAATGGCCAGAATAAGCTTTTTATCTATCAGGAGACTGTTTTTCCTATAAAATATCCTGGCATAACATCAATGACCTCTATGGTGCATATGTCGCCGGGAGAAATATTATCATCTTTAATCACAACCGGCTTGTATGATTGTGTTCTTGCCATGAACCCTTCAAATTTTGCTTCCATTGAAATAAAGGCTTCCCCCTTCCAACCTATCATTTTTCTTTTAGATTCGATTTTGACCTCTTCACAAGCTTTGTGGAGAGTTTTTGATCTTTTTGCAACTATACGAGAATCAATGTTGCGATAGTTAAATGCTGGTGTACCTGGACGGGGTGTATATCTGGAAATATTTATTTTATCCGGACAATATTCTTTTATCCATTCAACACTTTTGTTGAAGTCATCATCTGTCTCATAAGGAAATCCTACTATTATATCTGTAAACAGCGTCAGATCACCAAACCGGTATCTGAACCTGGAAATTATATCCTCAACATCTTTCATGGAGTGGTTTCTGTTCATTGCACTTAATGTATTTTCAGATGCAGACTGTATGGGAAGATGCAGCAGTTTGTAGATTTTATCATTTTCAAAGGCCTTGATCAGATCATCAAGAATGGGTAATACAGAAAAAGGATTCATCATTCCGACCCTGATCTTAAAATGTTCAGGAATCTTGCATAGCATATTCAGAAGTTCGGGAAGGGAGGATTGAATGTCAGCTCCATACTGCCCATTATCCTGGGAAGTTATCCAGACTTCTCTGCATCCTTCTGATATAGCTTTTTTTACATCATCGACTATATCTTTAGGATCAAATGATGTCAGGGGACCTCGCGCATCTCTCACGATACAGTATGAGCAGCGATGATTACATCCCTGGGATATCTGGCATATATGGATGTTTGGGTTATGTCGTATTCGATCCACGTTTAGAAAACCTTCAGGCACAGATGAAAGCAATTCTATTCTATCTTTAACGGATCCTTTGTTTGAATTCTGGATTTTGTTCAAAATATTTCCTATTTCTGTTATTGAGTTGACTCCCAGAACATGGGCCTGCGAATTTGCTTCAATTATATCTTTCATCTGCACCTGAGGCATGCACCCTGTTACAACCAGTTCTCTTTCAGTCTTTCCAATCTCACTGATTCTGTGAAGGATCTTTTTTTCGGTTGTTGATTTTACAGTACAGGTATTTATTACAACCGCCTGTGCACTGCTTTCATCATCAACGAGCTCATGCCCGTATTCATTGATCTTTGCGGCCATTATTTCTGCAGATGCCTGATTTGCAGAACATCCATAATTTAGTATATGAACTTTCATTTTAAGAGGTATGGTTTAATGTCACTTATTCTGGTAAATTCAATTATGCTTTGTAGATACATATCTTCTGAAACTCACTTCATCCTGAGGGGAGTAGCTTCTTTGTCATGAATATAGATTGCATCTGTAAACTTTACGACACCTGAACTTCCCATTGTAATTGTATTGACCCTTGCATCTCCTTCCCCAAACAGGTTCGCTTCTTTAAGCAACTGTCCCGGTGTTACTCCTGTTGCAGCAAATATCACATCTTTACCTGGGACCAGTCTCTCAGTATCAAGTACGTCATCTAGATTATTTTCCATGATGCCCATTTTTTTCAGTCGGGGTATCTTTTCCTTTTTCTCTCTTTCAATCTCATCTCTGGATTTTTTATTTGCAACAGCAGGAAGCACAAGCCTTGCAAGTATTTTTCCGCCCAGGATCTTCATTGCAGCTGCTGTCAGCACAGCTTCACCCGAGCCACCGGATCCCATGACAACATGAACGCCAGAACCCCTGATAGCAGTTGCAACACCAGGCATGAGGTCTCCATCGGAAACCAAATTAACTCTTGCGCCGGTTCCCCTTATTTCTCTGATCAACTCCTGATGCCGGGGTCTGTCAAGTATGACTACTACAAGTTCCTCGACAGCTCTGTTAAGTGCCTTTGCAATGATTTGCAGATTTTCTGAAACCGGGGCGTCAAGGTCAATTTTCTGATCTGGATTTTTCTTTTCATATTTAACGACATCTGATCCGACTACAATTTTGTCCATATACACATCAGGACCATGAAATAGACCACCGGGCTCTGCCATGGCCATTACGGATATCGATCCCGGGACTCCGTCTGCAGTTAAATTTGTTCCTTCCAGTGGATCCACTGCAATATCGACTTCCAGATCACCTTTACCTGTACCCACCTCTTCCCCAATATATAGCATGGGTGCTTTATCCCTCTCTCCTTCACCAATTTTGATGGTACCTTTCATATCCAGACAGTTTAGCATTCTTCTCATTGATTCTACTGCAACCTGATCTGCGTAGTTTTTGTCTCCCCTGCCGATCTGATGTGCAGCGGCAATGGCTGCTGCTTCTGTTACATTTACCAGGCGTGGAAGAAGTGCCTGCTCAATTGGCCCAGCGCTTTTCATCATTATCTCACATTTTTTTTGAGCATCCATTATGATCCAACCATAAATTTGACAAATTTATAAAATATGACGTTAGTTAATTTGATGTTTTCCTGAAATGAATCTGAAATACTTTTATTATCATGTGCTAAATAGTGGTTCAGTTATATGAGCCATTATATAAATTTATGTCACATGTCATTTAAGGTAATCCACAAGTGCTACTCTTTCAATCACCAGATCCGGAATTTTTTCCTTCCCCACAGCATCAATTTCTTCTTCTGTTATATTAAACTGCGCCATTAATATATTTATCTTTGAACTGGAGCACTTTAAAAGTGGCTTTTCAGTAATGATTTCCTTAAGCTCTGTAACTGATTCTCTGACATCGTTTTCATCTCCCATGACTACAAGAGCCAGCATGTTTTCTCCTTTCCGGACACCCATGGAAAAAGCCTCATCGATCTGTCTTTTTCCGGAAGCATACCTCATTATCTCTATTCCCGGGTCATTTGCCAGATTTGAACCTTTTTCAATGGATGAAAGGGCCTTTTCAATCGCAAACATGATATGTTCCTGGCCTGCTATTTTATCAGCGTTCATCGCCTGCACAAGGACATTATTGCAGGAAGCGATCTGATTAAGCTGATTCAGGAACTCAGAAACTTTTTTAATGTATGTAATACCAGTTAAAATCATTACATTCATAGGAATTATGAGATAATTAATTTTGCATAAGCATATCGGTCACTGTATAAATTCTTAGCACAATGATGCTTTACTGCCCATAGGATTGGAATGACCAATCAATTACTTTATGTATAATATTAATTATTGAATTCTCATACTCATACAAATTTCACAAAATTTGGAAAACCAGGAGATAACCAATGTATAATTTAGAATGTATAGACTGTGGAAACAAATATTCGAAATCAGATGTCGTTTATACCTGTAAATGCGGTGGTCTTCTTGATATAATTTATGACTATGCTAACATAAATATTGATATGGAGAAATTGAAATATGAACCTCCTACAGTTTGGAAATACCGTGATCTACTTCCAATAACCGGTAATCCTGTAACTATTTATGAAGGGGGTACACCTCTTTATCGGTGCGATCGCCTGGCTGAAAAGATTGGAGTAAAGGAATTATATGTAAAGCATGAGGGATTGAATCCCACAGGTTCTTTTAAGGATAGGGGAATGACTGTTGGTGTATCTAAAGCAATTGAACTTGGCATGAAGACTGTTGCATGTGCTTCAACAGGAAACACATCTGCTTCACTTGCGATTTACGGAGCAAAGGCTGGAATTCCTGCGATTGTTCTATTGCCTGAGGGAAAAGTAGCAATGGGAAAGGTTGCACAGGCATTGATGCATGGTGCAAAGGTCTTGAGCATTAGGGGAAATTTTGATGAGGCACTTGCTCTTGTGCGAACATTATGTGATCAGGAAAAGTTCTATCTTTTAAATTCCATCAATCCCTATAGGCTGGAGGGGCAGAAAACAATCGGATTCGAGATCGTAGACCAACTTGGACTCAAGGTTCCAGACAGGGTAGTCCTTCCAGTTGGAAATGCAGGCAACATTACTGCCATCTATAAAGGATTCAAAGAGTTTAGAGAATTGAAGATAACGGATACTGTACCAAAAATGTGTGGTATTCAGGCAGAGGGTGCATCCCCGATTGTACAGGCTATAAAGAGTGGTGCAGAATCTATTATTCCAGAATCAAATCCAGAAACTATAGCAACTGCAATACGTATAGGAGATCCGGTAAACGCAAAGAAAGCCCTCAATGCAATAAGGGAATCAGAAGGGACTGCTGAAACAGTTACGGATGAAGAACTTGTTCAGGCCCAGCGAGATCTTGCACAGCTGGAAGGTATTGGTGTGGAACCTGCAAGTGCAACATCTGTTGCAGGACTCCGGAAACTTGTAGAGGCTGGTGTTATAGGTAGTGAAGAAACGGTTGTATGTGTCACAACAGGTCATCTGCTAAAAGATCCTCAGGAAGTCATTGATGCATGTGACCGGCCTATACTGGTGGATGCAACTATTGAAGCAATAAGGGATGTCGTGTTTCCCAAATAACAGATAGAGTATTAGAGTATTGAGCAGAATTTGCCAGATATTAAAGGATGTTGTGGATTATGCAAAAACATTATCGACCAGATGTTATCGAAAAAAAATGGATTTCCAGATGGACCAGCAGCAAGATATTTGAGGCTGAACCTGATAAAGGCAGCAAGTATTTCATTACTGTTCCCTATCCGTATTTAAATGGAATTCTGCATGCTGGTCATACACGTACCTTCACAATAGGAGATGTTATTGCAAGGTACAGGCGCATGCAAGGTTATAATGTATTGTTCCCGATGGGATTTCATGTTACAGGAACTCCCATTGTTGGTCTTGCTGAACTAATCCGAAATCGAGATCCTCAGACAATTGAGGTTTATTCCAAACACCATGGAATATCGGATGATAGATTGCAGACACTTAACACTCCTGAAAAAATTGTGGATTATTTCAGTGTAGAAGCTGAAAAATCCATGCGTTCTATAGGATACTCGATTGACTGGAGAAGAAAATTCACAACTACCGATGATACATATAAAAAGTTTATAGAATGGCAATTCAACCATCTTCATGAAAAAGGATATATTGTAAAGGGATCACATCCTGTGAAATGGTGTCCAGGTGATGATAATCCTGTAGAGGATCACGATATACTCCATGGTGAAGGAGCAACTATTGTAGATTATACTCTTATTAAGTTCAGATATGAGGATATGATCATTCCCTGTGCAACACTGCGCCCTGAGACTACATTTGGCGTAACTAATCTGTGGGTAAACCCTGAGGCAGAGTATGTCAAGGTCAAAGTTAAAAAAGAGGGATCCCATGAACTTTGGATCGTTAGCAGGGAAGCATATGAAAAACTCACCTTCACTGACAGAAATGTTGAACTGGTCGAAAAAGTGCCTGCCATGTCTCTGATAGGGATCAAGGTTGAAAATCCACTTACAGGGGATGAAGTTATTACTTTACCAGCTTCCTTTGTCAAGGCCGGTAATGGAAGCGGAATAGTTATGAGTGTTCCGGCGCATGCTCCTTTTGATTATCTGGCACTGCGGGACCTGTATGATGCGGATCTGAGTGAATATGAGATTACTGAAAATCCAGGGGATATAAAACTCATCTCACTTATTGATGTTCCTGATTTTGGAGAATATCCTGCAGTAGATGCAGTTGAAAAATTCAATATCCGGGATCAGAAAGACCCTCGTGCCGAGGATGCCACTAAACTGGTATATAGGCGTGAATTCCATTCAGGGGTTCTGAAAGAAAACACCGGTAAATATGCAAATATAAAAGTTTCTAAAATAAAAAATATTCTTACTCAGGACCTGATTGAACAGAATATTGGGGAAATATTCTATGAGTTCAGTGAGCCTGTAGTTTGTCGTTGTGGCACTCCGTGTGTTGTGAAGATGGTTCGTGGGCAGTGGTTCTTAAATTATTCTGATCCCCAATGGAAAGAGATGGTGTATAAATGTATAGAACAGATGGATATAATTCCTGAAGAGCTTCGTGTTGAATTCAACAATAAGGTTGACTGGCTGAAAGATAAAGCATGTGCCCGGAAAAAAGGTCTTGGAACAAGATTACCTTTTGATAAGGACTGGCTAATTGAATCACTTGCAGATTCGACGATCTATATGTCCTATTATATTATTTCAAAATTTTTAACAGAAAATATCAAACCAGAGAATCTAACTAAAAAGCTCTTTGATTATGTTTTACTTGATGTGGGCACATTGGAGGAAGTTTTGGAGGACTGTGGTCTGGATAAAAATACTATCGAAGGTATGAAGAACGATTTTGAGTACTGGTATCCTGTTGATATGCGTACTTCAGGTAAGGATCTGGTCCCAAACCATCTTTTGTTCTTCCTGTTCCATCATGTTGCCATATTTGATGAAGATAAATGGCCAAAGACGATTGCAGTTAATGGTTTTGTTTCACTTGAAGGAGAGAAAATGAGCAAATCCAAAGGTCCTCTTCTAACTATGAACGAAGCTGTACGAACATATGGTGCAGATGTCACCCGTATGTATATTCTCTCATCTGCTGAACAGACACAGGATGCTGACTGGAAGAATAGCGGTGTGGAAGCTGCAAAAAAGCAGATAGAAAGGTTCTATACATTTTCCCAGGAAATAATTGATTCTTATAGTGAAGAGGCGTTTCTTTCAGGATACGAAATCTCTGAGATTGAACATATTGATAAATGGCTTCTTAGTAAAGTTCAAAGGCGTATCAACCAGACCAACGTCTCACTTGATCAAATAAAGACCAGAAATGCTCTTCAAAATTCATTTTTCCTTATGTTCAATGACATAAGATGGTATCAGCGAAGGGGAGGAGTGAAGCTTCTTCCATATATTCTTGATGTGTGGGTTCGTTTAATGGCACCATTTACTCCACATCTATCTGAAGAGGTGTGGTCATATATGGGCCATGATGAATCTGATTTCATTTCACTTGCACAGTATCCTCAATATAATTCGGCCCTTGTCGACATTAATGCAGAACTGGCAGAGGAGATGATAAGCAATACTCTGGAAGATATTGAAGAAATAATTAAGGTAATCAAACTATCTCCCAGTAAAATTTATCTCTATACATCCCAGAACTGGAAGATCTCGATATTCAAAAAAGCGATCTTCATGAGCAGTGAAGGAAAACTGGAAGTAGGTACTCTCATCAAAGAAGCCATGTCAGATCCTGAGATGAAAAAATACGGGAAAAAGATTCCAAAGTTTGTACAAAAGCTGGTACCTGAAATCAAGAGTATGAAACCCGAAAGGATTGAAACATTGCTGCAGGCCGATTTTAACGAAGAAGAGATTCTAAAAGGTTCTGTTCTATTTTTCGAAAAAGAGACCGGTTGCAGTGTTAAAGTTTATTCCGGAGACGATCCTGAATATGACCCCGAGGGTAAATCAGCACATGCATCAATACTGAGGCCTGCCATATATATAGAATAATCTTTTGACAGATAACTTTTATAAACGGAGAGTAAAAACTCCTATGTCTTTAGCATAGGGGATGTAATCGTCAACTATATTATAAATAATTCTCAATGTGTATGTAATTAACCGATGTCGAGAACCAAGCCAAAAGGAATTTAAACTGGACACCAATGGGATAGGGGTCTTCTTAAAGGGTTCCATAGTTCGTTGCCTTTCCAGTTGGGTATGAACTGTGATATCAGATTCCTTAAGGAATCGGTCCAAGGAAGCACCTGAGTCTTTAGCTCAGGAGTAGTTCATCTGTGTATCCTGCAGTTGGAAGATCTGCAGATGTTTTAATACAGTTCGGGTCTTCTATCCGCAAACACTGGTATGGAACTACGTATTTTGTTTTTCTGTTCAGTATCGATGTCAGCAATTAATATGGTTTCGTTATCAGAGGCTTCTGCCAAAATATCGCCTTCTGCATTTATGATCAAGGACCCCCCAAAATAATCTTTTCTGGGGTCAGATCCTGTTCGATTGCAGGCCACATGCGGAATCTGGTTTTCAATGGCACGTGCTTTTGCAAGGGCTGACCATATATCACTGCGTGGCTTTGGAAATTCAGCTATTGTGATCAGGATATCTGCTCCTTCAAGTGCCATTTTGCGGGCAATTTCCGGAAATCTTATTTCATAGCAAATCTCAAGCCCGATATTTAGATTACATCCCCTAAGCGGTATGGTATGGACTTTAGAGCCTGGACTGAAATATTTTTTTTCCTCTGTAAATGGATGGATTTTACGATAAAATCCTGCGATTTGACCATATTCAATGCAATATCCAAGATTATAATATTCAATATTATTTTCAAATGTATTTTTTTCTATTATTGATCCTATCATTATACAATTATTTTTTTTTGAGAAATCAGCTATTTTTTGAATAGTATCATATGGATGCTCCTCAGCTACCTCTTCGATCCTTTCATAACAAAAACCGGTTGAGAACACTTCAGGAAGTACAATAATGTCGGCTCCTTTAGAAACCGCACTATCTGCCATCAAAAATGCTTTCTGTAAATTTTCTTTTTTGTTACAGTATGAAATGTCCATCTGGATGCATGAAACTCTAATATTTTTCATTGAAACCCTCTTGATTTAAATTGTAGATGTTCTTAAGTGCCATAATGTTTTTGAGTGTTTAATTTGTTACATTTTCGGTTGATACAGAAAGTATAGCCTTTCAGGGTTCAGGTACCTTTCATTATTTCTTCCTTAAAATAGGCTCATTATATGGATAAAGTGGAGAATAAACAATCACTCCTTCAAATATTAAATAAATCTATGGAATTTCGGATGTGGTCGAAATATTCAATAGACAATATTTTGTAATCCCAGTAGATCGTGCTTTTGAGTGCAATTTCAGATTATGATCTACTTTTTCAAATAACTATATTTCAAAGAACCATTTTTCCTGGAACTATTGTCCTTTGGATCTTTTTGCCCTGCAGTTTTTTGCTTCTGGCGTCCACTCTCCAGTGCTCTTCGGGCAAGTAATATCCAGTATACAAAAACAGCAGATATGGCCAAAAGAAAAATAATCATTACACCAAAAAAGATAATGATCTCAAGTGATATTTGGTCTGACAATTGGCTCCCACTCCGGATTAATGAATTTTTTATGAATATGGTTTATTCCTTAATATCTGCTAACTATAAATATTAAAATATCTGCTTTGATTTCTAGTTACGTTAGATGAGAATATTGGATTGCAGGATATTTATTCTTTTAGATAGCTTCGAGCAGTTTCGAAGTTAAATCATTTCTGTAAGTAAATTTTGTGCAAAAAAAAACAAACGTGTTTTAAGGATAACTTATCATCAGGATCACATAGTTAATTTTGTTTGTTGTGTTTTTGGGATGAGCCCGTTCATATCGACAACATCTTTGAGGATTTCAGCCATAACGCTACCTGATATCTGTACTAGTCTTTTAGATATAGTGACTACCTCGTATGCAGGATCATTGACTGGAATATCGATTTTTGTAATTTCTGTACGATATTTTCTAATATTACTGTCCTCTGATTCCCTGATCAAAAATTCATCGTCTTCGAGATAGTTCTTTAGATTACTGATATTTATACCTGCCAGCTTTAGTTCCTGTCTGAAAACTGATCGTTTGCATAGTGTTGATATTAAATATACTGCAACTGGAAGCCTGATTTCATAATCTATGCTTTTTAAGTGCATTGCTATGAGATGATATATGTCATCATTTGGATTATCCAGATCTTCTTTTATTGTGTATACCTTAGAAGGTGGGATATCGGTTTCGCTGATTTTTTTCAGATCCCTTAACGCTCTCAAGTAGCCCGTGAGCATTAGCCTATGTTCTGAAATTCCTGCTGTTTTCAATTCCCGGGTTATACCGCTGATTGAAAGGGGCCTATTTTTGAGTATTTCATTGATATGATCATAAAGTTTTTCAGGCATTTTATCTTAGCCAGAATTGGTAACAAACCTGAATAAACCTTTCGACATGGATGTAATATTTTAACTTCCGCGAAGTTTAAAAGTAAAAAGAACAATTCATGCATTGGTGAATGATTATGGCAAAAAATGATAGTTCCAGCAGAATACTTATGGTTGTGGCCCAGAATGATTTCAGGGATGAGGAATTTTTTGAACCCAAAAAAATATTTGAATCCAAAGATGCAAAAATCAGTGTCGCAAGCCTCACTACTGATACAGCTAAAGGCATGCTTGGAGGCACTGTAAAGCCTGATGTAAGAATAGCAGATGCAAAGGCTGATGATTATGATGCGATTGTTATAGCTGGTGGAATGGGCTCAAAGAAATATCTATGGGAGAATAAGAAACTCCATAATTTGATAGATGATGGCAAGAAAAAGGAAAAGGTAATTGCAGCTATCTGCATATCTCCTGTTGTTCTGGCAAAGACTGGAATACTAAAAGATAAAAAGTGTACTGTTTTCAATGATCCTCAGAGTATAAATGAAATTAAAAAGTATGGCGGGATCTATGAAAATAAAGATGTTGTAGTTGATGGTGATATTATTACTGCAAGAGATCCAAAAAGTGCCAAAAAAATTTGGAAAAGAAGTGGTAAAAGCTCTTAAGTAATAACTTCTGTTATTTCAATTCTATGAAAATAGGTATTGTTTTTCACGGTCCAGAGGTAATTGATTCTGGATATGCACAGACAATACTTGAAAAGCTGGCAATTTATGGGAATATCACAGCCATGCTTGGCGGCACTATGGGAAAAACAGCTGTAATGGATGCCGGTCTGAATGGTGTGATTGATATCCAGTGCAATTTGAAACCCAGTAAACTGGTAGAACAACTGATGCATAAATGTGATATTGTGTTCTTAATAAATCATGGTAAAAATCTTTTAAATGGCCGAAGATTTGCATCTATTGTAGCTGGTAATATTCTAACTCTGGATATGAAACCGTTTATACATGTTGAACGTCCAGGCTGCTCTGATGAGGAAATGTTTCCATGCAATCAGAAAGCTGTTCCCCATGTAAGATATTTTTCAAAAATACTTGGAATAAAACCTTCTGGAAACGAATTTTATGCTTCTTCGATAGAGGTAGAAACCAACGGAAGTTATTGTGTCAGGTATCTCTCAGGAGTTAAAGCAGGAGAAAACATATTCATTAATGGGATAATCGTAGGAAAAGCACTTACAGATAATGTAAGTGTTGTTTTTAAGAACGGGATGCTGTTCTCCATAGATGGAGGGAGACTAAAAGATCATGGTGCTGAAAAGCTTCATGGATATGAACAGAAAATACCTTTAGATTTAAAAAAAGCATGGATTAAAAGCGGGAAATTAAGAGATCGCAAACCATATGCAGTAAATTGGGATAATAATTTCAGAAGAAATAATATCTCAGGTACAAGGACTGCGCTTATTGATCATGATGCAGAAAATACCTTTGAATATATCTTTGGATCCGAGCCGATATCAGATTCTGCGATAACGATAGGTGATGATACTACTGCCATTGCTGGAAATATTCTGCATAGATTTTCCATTCCTTTAATAGGAATTGTGGATGGGGATCAGGACTGTGAGGGATTCATGAATGATCTATATCCTTCATCCACTGTTATTATCGTAAAGCAGGGTAATGATGACATAATTGGAAGACAAATTAAAAAGAGCCTGTTTAAGCACACGAATTATTCACGCTTTCAGGACTTTGAATCCTTAAAACATAAAGTGATTTGTATGGCTCATGATTCCATTGAGCGGGTAATTAACTACTGATTTATTGTATGTTGAATTGTCTGCAATTATTCAATTATCTTAAACATAATTTGTGAATTCTTCAACTTGCAGTTTTGGGTAATATTACTGTAACGGTTGTACCTTTATTTTCTTCACTGTCGATTATTATTTTCCCATTGTGAGAATCTGCTATGGTTTTACATATATACATTCCAAGGCCGGTTCCAGAATATCTGCGATTACTCGAAGCATCTATTTGGTAAAATAATCTGAATATATCAGGTATCATCTTTTTTGGTATTCCGATTCCGGTATCCTTTATGTTTATATGTATCTCATTTATGTTATCCTGCAATTTCACATTGATCGAACCACCAGAAGGTGTAAATTTAATCGCGTTATCCAGCAGATTGAAAATCATAAGAGACAATTGTTCTTTGTTTCCCCTAATAGCTGGTAATGATGGTGGAATCTCAGTTTGGACTGAAATATTTTTTTCTTCAATATACCTGGACATATCTGAGATTATTTCACAGACCATATCTTCGAGTTGAACATTATTTATTTCGTAAGTGAAATTGTTAATATCCATTATGTTCAGGTAAAGTAGTGAATCTATTAGTTTTTTTAGCCGTCTGGCGTTTTCCAGAGCAGTTGATACTGCTTTTTTCTGCTGGGCGTTCAGTGACCCCAGTTCCTCTTCACATATAAGTTCATTATAACCTATGATCGACACAAGCGGTGTTCTAAGCTCATGGCTGATATTTGAAATCAACTGATTTTTCATCCTATCAAGTGATTTGAGGTCTTCATAAGCTTTTGAAAGTTCATTTTTAGATTTTTTTAATTCTTCTTCAGCTAGTTTCCTCTGGGTTATATCTCCGATTGTTCCTACCATTCTTACTGGATACCCCTTTCTGCTCCATTCAACTACTTTTCCCTGAACAAGTATCCATTTCCATTCTCTGGTTTGTGTTAATATTCGACACTCTTTGACAAAATATGGATCAAGCTTTTTAAAATGATTATCAAGAGTAGATCTAATTTCTGGTATGTCATCAGGATGCAGGATTTGTTTGCAGGTCTCTATTCCAGTCTCAAGGCCTATGAGATTGTGATTGATTATATCTGCAAGTTTTTGATCAAACATTATTTTTCCATCATTTATGCTCCAATCCCATATTCCAAGATTGCTGCTTTCCAGTACGAGACTTAAACGTTCCTCACTCAGTTTTAAGGCCTCTTGAGTTGATTTTTGAAGTGTGATATCTGTTAAGGTCATCACAACAGCAGGTTTATTTTCATACTGTATGGTAGAAAAAATAATTTCAAGAGGAATTCTTTGGCTTTTACTTGAAAGTATTTCTATCTCATATGATTTTGGTCTTTTTGTTAAAAAATGTCCATATCGCATTTTTCTATGGTCATTAAGTGCTTTATGGTATCTTTTCATCACCATCCGTCTATATTCCGGGGCAATATAATTTATAGCCACAGAACCTACTATATTTTTTATCGGATAACCTGTAATGTCTTCAAATCTTTTATTTGCGTATTTGATCTGATTATTCTGAATTATAATGATCCCTTCATTTGCGTTTTCTAAAATGTTGAAATATTTTTCATTGGAATACCTATAAAAAGGATCATCGTTTTCTCTATTGGTAGCAACAATTGTTCCTACTATCCGCCGTGAATGACTTTCTGCTCCATCGATCAGCTTTCCGTTCAGGAGGAACCAGCTATATTTACCACACTTTTCCTGCATCCTGTGCTCAATTGAAATTTCTGGAATTATTCCATTAAAATGCTTCTGAATCTGGTCTTTTATCCTGTCCCTGTCCAGTGGATGAATATATTTCATCCAATCATCTGTGCTAGTAATAATACGGATGCTTTCGTATCCCAATAACTTGCTTAAGATAGGATCCATGTATAATTCATGAGTATGGACATTCAGGTCCCAAACTGCGATTTTACCTGCCCTGATTGCCAGAATGCAACGATTTTCATCATTTTGCGTGGCTTGATTTTCAATCTCTTTTTTATTCATGTTAATAATGTTATATTTAAATAAAATCCCACAGTTTCCTGATCTTTTTATATTGTGTGGTAACTGGGAAAAGATATAAAAATAATCTGATAGAGTCCGTACTTTCCTAATCCGTTTTTGCTATTGCCTGGGTAGATTATTTGATGTATGCAGATATTTTTTATATGACTTATTCATATCATTCTGAAAATACTTTATATACTTATGCCTTTATTTTTGCATATTGATTTAATGGAATTGCAAATGTAGTAATGATTATGAGTAATTATTTGTTTTTCTATTTCTACTTTTTTGGTATATAGCAAAAGGTATAAATGCATTCAGATAGTTGATAAATGCTACAGAGGTATTAATCTGGCAAACTATAGAAGTAATATGAGAAAAAGTAAAGGAAGTAGTGCTAAATCTTCAGACAAACCAGCTGTAACAAGAGTACGTGTTCCAAGAAGGGACAAAAATGAGATATTGGCAACAGTATCTAATCTGATGGGTGCAGGGCGTGTGAGACTTCATTGTATGGATGGAACTTCCAGAATGGGAAGAATACCTGGCTCAAAGAAGAAAAGAATGTGGGTACGCGAAGGCGATATAGTGATCGCAGCTCCCTGGGAAGTACAGGATTCAAAGGCAGATGTAGTGTGGAAATATACAAGACCACAGGTTGATTGGCTTGAGCGCAAAGGCTATCTTACTTCCTGATTGTGAAAAATTTTGACTGAAAATCTATAACCTATAATTAGCAGGTAATGCAATATTAGATGAGGAATATCTAATATTTATTTCTGATATTATTTGGTCATTGTAGCAATTTTATTTTTTTGACGTTTCAATAAATATGACAGGCCTTCATGATGTCTGCCTGAATATTACCTATTATTTATTGCATATTATTGAATTTAATGACGAACTATTAATATATTGACAATTTTAGCGGAATATTAATAATTTATTATTATATCCTGACCAAAAACAGTTCTCATGTTTGAATTAAGTTCAGATTTTTCATCCTCAAGTTTTACTTCCAGATTGTCAAGATGTTTCTTTTCAGTATCCAGTTCTTTCTGTATTGATTCAAGCATGCTCTTTTTTCGGAATATCTCTTTTTCAAGTGATTCTTTTTTGTTATATACACTTATCTGATCAAGCTTTTCCATTAATTGATTCAGATGAATATTATGCTGATTTTTTATCTCATATAATCTCTGAGGTTCGGACGAATTTTTAAGCTTTTGAACCTGTTCGAGTGTCTTTTCTTTCTTTTTATCTTTTAAGCCAAGAGAATCGTTTTCAATTCTTAGCAACACTTCATCATAAACAGGACTTAAATCATAATCAATTGCACTGGAGGGATTATCCATTATCATATCAAGCATTTTGCGCAACTGGGGAGATAACTTATACATTTTGTTTTCGTCCTGTTTTTTCATCCTGGATAATGCTTTGGATAATGGTGTAAACATTCTTTTTATTTCGGATTCCATATCATTGATCTGAATTCTGGTATTCTGAATTTCATTTTCAATTTCTTTTGCTTTCGCATATTCCTGACTGCTTTTCAACCTATCCAATTGTGACTCTGTTTCTTCCATACCTTTGTTCAATGAAGAATATTTATCTTTTAATTTTTGTATGTTATTTCTGGATGTATCTATTTCGTTCCATAAATTGTGAATATTTTCTATGTTTGCAATTATGTCCTCTGAGGAATCCAGTTTATTTTTTGGTTCTTTTATTGTTTTAAAAAGGTCACTTAAAAGTTCATTTAACCTTTCAAGATCAGTGTCTATTTTTCGATATTCTTCAGGGTAAAGAGCTTTTGCATAGATCATGCTTTTTCGGGCATTATCCAGAAATGTGTTCATATCAGATCTGGAATCTACATAAAATTTGTATGATCCCTGAAGAGAAAAATCATCCGGGATCGAGATCTTTTCCATAAGCATATCCAGATTGTCTATGATGTTGTCCCTGTTTGAATCCCCCACCTTTTCCATTCTTTTATCTGCAGTTTCAACGGGCTCTGCTTCCATCAGGTATTCTTTATCATGCTTGAGCTCTTCAAGCACATCATTTATTTCCTTATATATATCCTGTATCGAAGGCCTGAGCTCATCAATTTCCTTCTCAGATTCATTTTTGATCCATTCTGGAAGCTTTTCGAGTTCCAGATATAGTGTTTCAGGCTCTTCTTTTTTTCTGCCAAAGATTTTTTCAAGAAACTTCATTATATTCAACAGAAAAAAGGCGGTGCATTTTTAAAAAGGTTTTGGGTACTATTCAAAATTATGATTATTAATAAAAAAATCTTACCAGACAAATCTGGTATCAGACTCATTTATCTAAAGCAATGTATTCATTCAATGTATTCATTTATACAAATCATCAAGGATACGGTGATGAAAACGATAATGCAATGATTTGTATCCAAAAAAAAGTCAAAGTTCAGATTGATGTTTATTGCTTAAGTTCAATAAAAACAGACAGGATAGTTAGGATTTTATGATATATATAATTACTTACCACATATTAATTTTATTCCCAAAGTATGACATTATCATTTTTAAGTCATAATAATTTATCATTAAAAAATTAAATGCAGGCGGATAGAATGAAAACCTTTAAAAGTTAATACACCAATGTTCATCATAAGCTTATCAGGAGGAACTTCAGAGGGAAATACAAATGCGCAGTTGGGTACTGTAGCACATGTCCCACACACTGAACAAATTCTTGACTCTGAAAATGAAACAACCTCTGATGAGTGATTTAACAGATAAATATAGGAGGAAAGTAAACTTGTCTGAAAAAATAGACATTTATGACGACAGAGGTAAGCTGTTAGAAAGCGGCGTTGACCTTGTAGAAATTGCTCCAACAAGAAACAAAGCAATTCAGAAGATCGTTACCGAAACAAAAAGATCTGTTGCAATCAATCTTGCTGGTATAGAAAAAGCACTCTCAACTGGTAAAATGGGTGGAAAAGGCCGCCAGATACTTGGAAACGAGCTTGACTACGATATTGTAGGAAATGCAGGCGCCATTCAGGACGAGGTACAGAAGCTTGTTCAGGTCAGCGAAGGCGATGATACAAACATAGCAACCCTTGGTGGTGGAAAACAGCTGCTCGTTCAGGTTCCAACAGTCAGGACCACAGCCGGTGCAGATTATGTTTCAGCTGTTACTGTTGGTGCAGCTGCAGTTGTCCAGTCAATCATGAACCAGTTCAACACAGATATTTTTGACGCACCATATGTCAAAGCAGCTGTATGGGGAAGTTATCCTCAGACCATGGATCTTGCAGGCGGAAACGTTGCTTCAATTCTGAGTATTCCACAGAAAAATGAGGGTCTTGGATTCTCTCTAAGAAACATTATGACAAATCACATCGCAGCAATCACACAAAGAAAAGCTATGAATGCTGCTGCTCTATCATCTGTTTATGAACAGGCAGGTATCTATGAGATGGGTAATGCTGTTGGAATGTTTGAAAGGTTCCAGCTGCTTGGATTTGCCTATCAGGGACTTAATGCTAATAACATTGTTCATGAAATTGTAAAGGAGAACGCAAAAGATGGTACCGTTGGTACTGTAGTTCAATCAACTGTAGAAAAAGCGCTTGAAGCAGGTATTATATCTGTTGATAAGACTGCACCATCTGGATATAATTTCTACAAAGCAGAAGATGTTGCAATGTGGAATGCATGTGCTTCAGCCGGTAGTCTTGCAGCAACAATGGTTAACGTAGGTGCAGGACGAGCAGCACAGAACGTTTCATCCACTCTGCTGTACTTCAATGACATACTTGAGAAAGAGACAGGACTTCCTGGCTGTGACTTTGGTAAAGTTCAGGGTACTGCTGTTGGTTTCTCATTCTTCAGTCACTCAATCTATGGAGGAGGAGGACCTGGTATCTTTAATGGTAACCACATAGTTACAAGACACTCCAGAGGATTTGCGATCCCATGTGTATCTGCAGCAGTATCACTTGATGCAGGAACACAGATGTTCACAATTGAAAAGACATCAGGTCTTATCGGTGATGTGTTCGGATCAATCAAAGAGTTCAGAGAACCAATCAATGCAATCTCAGAGGCTCTTTAATTAACATCAAGGGTTTTACACAATGGTTTCTGCTTCAGATAAAGAAGAACCTGTTCAGGTTGAGATATTTCCAAAACGACTACTTGGCCCGGAAAAAGCTCAAAAACTGCTCAATGAGCTCAGCAATATTGATGGGATACTAAGGGCAGTGATACAGGGTCCAAGATTGCCTCTCAAAGTGCCTTATGGACCGGCTACCGGAGAAGATGTACATCATCCGGACAGAAAGGTAGTACAGATAGCAAATACTACATTTGAACTTTCTATTATGGTCGGAAGAATAAGGCTGGAACTTGCAAATACGGATGTAAAGGAGAAGGTCAGGCAAGTCTGTGAAAAAATGATACCTTTCGGTTTTGAATTTAGAGAGGGAACATTTATCGCAAAAAGATCGACAGTAACAGACTATGCAAAAAGAGGTCCTGATGCGGATCCGACCTTACGGGGATTATTCGATCCAAAGGCTAAGATTGATGAGCAGGTCTGCATCCTTAAGAGGGATGAAGACGATGAGAACAATGAGTGATCTGATATGATCGACCGGGAAACTCAGGTAGTGGACTGCAGGCATGGAATGGGTCTTGGCAGGGGAGGAGGACTCGCACAAAGAGGCACCATCTCCGAAGCTGGGAGCTCCGATGTCATTGCTGTTGCAATGAGTCCAGGTCGAAGACATATTACAAAACCTGTATGTGAGCTAACATATGGGATGCGTAAAGAAAATATTCAGGTCAGCGTGCTCGTACTGCAAGCAGGATCGGGTGTTCCGGATGTGGAAATGACATCAGGATCATTTGGAATCTCCCCGGAGGAGATAGAGCAGATTGCAAGGCACAAGCTGGCTGTGATACACGTAGGAAACATTCCGGATCACATTATGAAAAAGGTCAGGGAAATATTGTCTTATGTAGACATTCCTGCAATAGTTGTATGCCAGCCGCCAGTTGACTTTGAGGACTTTGCAAAAGCAGGGATTATAACAAAAGCTGTAAAACCTAAAGAAAAAGATATCCGAACCAAGGGAAGAGTAATGGAAATCGTGACGGGAGTCGTTAGAGGTGAATCCTCAACAAGGGATAAACTAAATGAGCTCGTCAAAGATGTTAAAATAACAATGAAAACAATTTAAAATTAAGGAGTGCTAATTATGGCATATGAACCACAATTTTATCCAGGAAATACAATAGTTGCTGAAAATAGAAGAAAGCATATGTCAGGAAAACTGGAAAAGCTCAGAGAAATTTCAGATGAAGACCTGACTTTGATTTTAGGACATCGTGCACCAGGTAGTGATTACCCAAGCACACACCCACCACTTGCTGAAATGGGTGAACCGGAGTGTTCAATAAGAGAACTGGTTGAACCAACTGAAGGAGCAAAAGCTGGTGACCGTGTAAGATATGTTCAGTTTGTAGATTCTATGTACAATGCCCCAGCTACACCATACTTCAGGTCATATTTTGCTGCTATCAACTTTAGAGGTGTTGACCCAGGTACACTATCCGGAAGACAGGTAGTAGAGGCACGTGAAAGGGATATGGAAAATGTAGCAAAAGTTTCTCTTGAAACAGAAATCAGCTGTCCTGCACTTTCTGGTCTAAGAGGTGCCACTGTCCATGGCCACTCACTGCGTCTTCAGGAAGACGGTGTGATGTTCGACATGCTTGACAGAAGGAGACTTGAAAACGGCACAATCATCATGGACAAGGACCAGGTCGGAAGACCATTGGATAAAAAGGTCGATCTTGGAAAACCAATGTCTGAAGATGAAGCCGCTAAAAGGACTACCATATTCCGTGCCGACAATGTTGCATTCAGAGATGACGAAGAAGTTGTTGAATGGGTACACAGAGTCTGGTCACAGAGAACTAAGTATGGATTCCAGCCAAGATTACAATAATTGAGGTGATAAAAATGACAACTGATAGAGAAAGAAGATTCAAGAAACAACTTGAAATCAAATTTACCAAGGAATTCGGGGACAATAAACAGAGTGGCGGATCAATTACCGACACAAGAAACAAGTATCACAGACTTGGTGTTGACCAGGATCCAAGAAAACGTGAAATGAGGGAAGCTGGTCAGAAGGTCGCCAAAGAGAGAGGGCTTGTAGGATATAATCCGATGATGCACTGTGGTGGAATTCCTCTCGGTCAGAGAGCAATTACGCCATCTTTTGTATCAGGAACCGACATAATGGTTGAACCTGATGATCTTCACTACGTCAACAATGCTGCAATGCAGCAGATGTGGGATGACATCAGAAGAACCTGTATTGTCGGGCTGGACATGGCTCACGAGACACTCGAGAAAAGACTTGGAATGGAGGTTACTCCAGAAACCATCAACCACTACCTTGAGGTGCTAAACCATGCACTGCCTGGTGGGGCTGTTGTTCAGGAATATATGGTGGAAACCCATCCAGCTCTTGTAGATGACTGTTATGTTAAAATCTTCACTGGTGATGATGACCTTGCTGATGAGATTGACAAACAGTTCCTGATCGATATCAACAAAGAATTCCCTGAGGAACAGGCAGAGCAGCTCAAAAAATCAATCGGAAAAACAACATGGCAGGCTGCACACATTCCAACCATTGTTAGCAGAACAACTGATGGTGGACAGACCAGCAGGTGGATTGCTATGCAGGTAGGTATGTCATTTATCTCAGCATACAACATGTGTGCCGGTGAAGCAGCAGTAGCTGATCTTTCATATTCTGCAAAACATGCGGCTGTTGTCTCCATGGGAGATATGCTTCCAGCAAGACGTGCACGTGCACCAAACGAACCTGGAGGACTTACTTTCGGACACATGGCAGATATTGTCCAGACCAGTCGAAAGACCCCAGAAGACCCTGCAAACATTGCTCTTGAAGTAGTAGGTGCAGGATGTATGCTTTACGACCAGATCTGGCTTGGATCATACATGTCTGGTGGTGTTGGTTTCACACAGTATGCAACTGCAGCATATACCAACAACATACTTGATGACAACCTGTACTATGATGTTGATTATATCAATGACAAGTATGATGGTGCTGCAAATACCGGTACTGACAATAAGGTCAAACCAACCCTTGATGTAGTAAAGGATATTGCAACTGAGTCCACAATATACGGACTGGAGAACTATGAGAAATATCCAACTGCACTTGAAGACCACTTTGGTGGATCTCAGAGGGCAACTGTTCTCTCCGCTGCAGCTGGTTCCGCAACTGCAATTGCAACAGGACACGGAAATGCTGGTCTTTCTGCATGGTATCTGAGCATGTACCTGCACAAGGAAGCACACGGACGTCTTGGCTTCTTTGGATACGATCTGCAGGATCAGTGTGGTGCAACCAACGTATTCTCATACCAGTCTGACGAAGGATCCCCAATTGAGCTACGTGGTCCAAACTATCCAAACTACGCAATGAATGTGGGTCACCAGGGTGGATATGCTGCAATCACATCAGCAGCTCATGCAGGACGTGGAGATGCATTTGCATTGAACCCACTCCTGAAGATCTGCTTTGCAGACGATCTGTTGCCATTTGACTTCACACAGCCAAGGAAAGAATTTGGCAGAGGCGCTCTTAGAGAGTTCTCTCCAGCTGGTGAAAGATCACTTATCATTCCGGCAAAATAAATCTAAAAAAGAGATGGGTAACTATCATGTTACCTATTCAATTTCTATTTTTTAATTATCTGAAAACATTTTAAGATAGTATTATTCTTCATCAATCTGAATTTTTGCTCCAAGCGAGCGTATATCCTCAAAAAAGTCAGGATATGATATAGCTACTGATTCTGCAGTATCCACTGTTGTATCACCTGCCACCATTCCAGCAACGGTGAGGGCCATTACAATTCGGTGATCATGCCATCCATGCACATCTGCACCCTCCAGATGGCCACCATTTATGATCAGACGGTCCTGTTCTTCGTGTATATCTATACCCATTTTGCGCAGTTCAACAGTTATGGCATGTAAACGGTCAGTCTCTTTATATCTTACATGTTCTGCATTCTCAATTATGGTTGTTCCCTGTGCAACTGCTCCCAGAACTGCAATTGTAGGGACAAGATCGGGAGTGTTTCCTACATCTACTGTAACTCCTTTAAGTTTTCCCGGCTTTACAATGGCATCGCCTGTTTCTCTGTTCCATTTAATGTTTGCTTCCATTTGCTCCAGGATATTGATAATTTTTCTGTCTCCCTGTCTGGATGGATAAATATTCTTAACGGTAATTCCAGTCCTTTTTCCTGCAAGTACAGCTGCAGCGAGTAGATATGAAGCAGATGAAAAATCTCCGGGCACTGTATAATCCTTAAGGTTATATTTCTGACCAGGAATAATTTTGAACATTTTATATTCTTTATTTTCTATACATCCACCGGCATTTTCGATTAATTCCAGTGTTATGTCTACATAAGGCTTTGATTTGAGGTCACCACGGATAATTATTGTTGACTCTTCCATTAGAACAGGACATGTGATTAAAAGGGCTGATATGAACTGTGAGCTTACAGATCCTCCTATCTGTATATCCGATCCCTTCACTCCTCCATGTATCACAAGTGGAGCACATCCGTTATTGCGGGTGGAATAAACTCTGCTTCCCATGCTATTTAACACATCAATTAAAGGTCCGTTTGGTCGAGACCTTATAGATTCGTCTCCAGTAAGAACAGTAATTCCATCTGTAAGAGCAGCTATTGCTGTCATGAACCGAAGGGTAGTACCTGAGTTGGCAATATCGATAACATTATCCGGTATCTGTGGATGTCCATTGACTCCTTTGATGATGAGATCAGAATTGTGCTGTTCTATCTTTGCACCAAACATTTCACATGCACGAATAGTTGATTTTGTATCTTCAGATATAAGTGGCCTGTGAATAACTGAATTATTGGATAGTGCAGCGATTGTAATTGCCCGATGAGTATAGCTCTTTGAAGATGGTGCATATATTTCTCCTTCCAAATAGGAGGACTTGATAGATACTTTCATCGATCAGACACCCTTTAGAATTTCTTCAATTTTTTCCCAGTCATGGTCATATATGTGGGCTGAAACGCTTATGGTAGTGATTTTACCGGGTTTAACTCCTGTATTTTCAGCTACATATTCGAGTAGTTTTGATAAGCCGTAAAGGTTTGCAGGGTAGGCCCCTCCAAAATCATGGCTTCTAAAAAGAGTTGTTAGATTTAGCCGGTTGTTTCTAACCTTAAAGTCATCCACTATCATACATGGAACTTCATCAACTTTTGTATCTATTGAAGGGATCCAGGTAACTGCTGTTGCCCTTCGGGTATTCTGATTATCATTAATCTTTTCTATAACATATGCTATCTGATCGATCTCCGAGTTCCAGTTCCTGAGACGTTGTCCATATGTATATTCAAAATCCTGAACATTTTCACCGGATATAAGTTGTTTAGCATATTCTTCAAGTCTTTCTGTGTTCCATGAAATGTCCTCAGGAATCTGGTTTGTATAAGGGTCATCTATCACGATCATCAGGTTGATAAACTCTTTAATCTGGGTGCCCCGTTCATCAGTTATTGTTTCCCCGTGGTTCCATATAACGTTCAATCCCCGATACCATGCATCACTTATGCTACTGGCTTTTATTATTCTTCCGATCGATTTTTTTTCATAAAAATTCTCCTGAATGTAAGACAAATTTTTATTGTGTAAAATGTATATTGACAATATAACCTAATTTATAGACCAAATTCTTATTTAATATATGTGATAATAATTCGTCTTTAGAGAAATAGAAAGGATTTTAGAATGGTGCTTTAAAATATTTGATCATGATATTTGATCAGGAGAATATTCAGAGAACATCAGAATCTGAAAAAAAAGAATTAAGGAAAATTATTTCATTTCCTTAAGCCTGCGAATTCTTTCTTCTGTATGAGGATGTGTTCTAAATAGTGATGTGAGTCCTTTTCCCTTGAGTGGATTTACTATCAGCATATGCGCTGTACCCTGATTGATAGTTTCTCCTTTAGGCTGGTATGCAACTCCGCGTTCAAGTTTTTGAAGCGCGTTTGCAAGGGCCCATGGTTTCTGTGATATACGTGCACCTTCTGCATCAGCCGCAAATTCTCTGGATCTTGAAATTGCGAGCTGTATTATTGTTGCTGCAAGTGGTGCAATTACAGCCAGTGCAATAAAGCCGACAATACTGCCAGCACCCTGACTATCTCTGCCACCGAGACCTCCAAATATTGCAGTCCATCTCAGCCAGGTTGCAACCATGGTGATCACACCTGCAATTGTTGCTGCAACTGCACTTATCAGAGTATCTCGGTTTTTGATATGAGCCAGTTCATGTGCAATCACTCCTTCAAGTTCTTCTGTTGTCAGGAGGTTCATTATTGCTGTGGTAGCAGCTACTGCTGCATGTTCAGGATTTCTTCCTGTAGCAAAGGCATTTGGCATCGAGGTTTCAACAATATATACCTTTGGCATTGGAAGTTTTGCTCTCATCGCAAGCCTGCGGACAATATTGTAAAGCTCAGGCTGTTCAGATTCTGTAACTTCCTTTGCACGATACATCTTCAGTACAATCTTGTCACTGTACCAGTATGTACCGAAATTCATGACAATAGCAAATATGAATGCTATTATCATCCCGCTTGTTCCACCAACCAGCATACCTACAATAACCAGTAAACCTGTTAGTGTGGCCAGCAATAATGTTGTTTTAATAGTGTTACTCATAATCTACCTCATTGGATGGTATTTCCAATAAATTTTCAAATAATTTCTTGCTCATATATTGTATTCTTCTATATAATTATTATCTAGTAGCCAAAATATTATTTCCATCATATTATAGTTTATTATATATAAATTTATCAGTTACCAGCTGAGTATATCTCAATTATATCATAGAACATCAATTCTTCTTCTGGAACAAGTTCTTCCTGAAACAGAGTATCAAAATAATTTATCTCCTCGTCAATAACTTCCATTTCAATGTCTGTTAGGATTATTGATTCTTCATTAAGAACTTCATCTGCACTAAAGTTTGACCCTATATCCTCTGACAGTATATCATTTTGATGGAGTTCAATGCATCCGGTAAACACAATGGCTGAAAAAATTAGAATAATCATCACAGAATATTCTGCAATTCTTTTGTTCATATGCTCACAACTCCTGAATCTGATTTTATAATTCAGCATCTTTGATAGCAGCAATTCCATCTATCACTTCATATTCCTGATCCCCAAAGCCTGTTATCCACTGATACCTTTGAGATGATCCTGTATCTGATTCAATCGTGTATGTGCCTGTACCTGAAAATACTATTTTTCCATCTCCGGCAACATCTAAGGAAATGTCATTACCAACAATAACTACAGTCAGCCGGGATCCTTCAATGAATGCAGATCCATTCAGGTTCTGATATACAAGAGCACGTTGATCATCTGACCTTTCAATATTGCCGTTAACCAGCCAGTAGTCTCCATCGACTCTTATATGGGAATCCTGTGCCAGATCTTTTATTATCAACTTACTGTCAGATGCTGAAGCATCGATGCTCAGGTTTCCTGAAAGAACAACAGTGCCATTACCATTTGATGATAGTTTCTCAGAACTGTTTAGTTTTACCTGCCCGTTTCTTTCATTTTCGATTACTGTAAATAGATCTCTGAGAACAGTATTTGCTTCATCTATATATGTCCTGGATCTTTGGAGATAATCCATGGACTCTTTTAGAGATTGCTCATCAGACCTGTCTTCAGCTTTACTAAGAGCAGATTCATAGCTATTCTTGGCTTCCTCAATAAGCTGTTTATACTTCATATATAATTCTTCTATCTGTGCTGTATCCCTGCCGGCATCTGAAAGGCTTGTGATCTCACTTTCAATACGTATGGAGTATGATTCTGTCTGAGTAAGATAGTCCTCAATTCTTTTCGTCATTGTGTCAAACGATATACTTTCTGATTGGGAATATGCTTCTCTCCAGATAGTAAGTATATTCTGGGCAGTCTCTGCAAGATCTTTACTTTCATCAATGTTTTCTATATTTGCTCTCTCAGCCTCCAGTTGCTCGATGTAATATTCCATTTGTTCAACTTTATCGTCTTGATCACCTAAATTCTGAGCATTCTGCTTTATATTGTCAAGCTGAACAATCATGTAATCAACCGTACTCAGCATGTAGTTTTTGGTCGCAGCTATTGCAACATCAGAATTTGGAGGTATGTTGTTATTTCTTATCTGCTCGTTTATGTTTCTGAAATTATCTCTTGATTGTGCATATTCAGACTTGAACTGAAGTACAATTTCTCTTCTTTCAGGCCCCGGAGGAGTCTGTCTAAGAATTTGTATTTTTTCCTGGACTTCTGCTCTTTTTTTCACTGCATTATCTGTAATGTTATCCCGCTTAGTTTCTCCTCTATCCTTCATTCTAGCTGGCATATCATTGACATTATCTTCTCTTTCGGATGGTATCTTTGGGTTTCTATTTGGTGCAACATCACGTGCTGGAAAGCTATCCCTTCTCTGGTTTATTGGATCAAAGTTCTCATTCTGATCTTCCTTTTGTGAAGTATTATTCAGGGCATCTTCATAAAAATCGCTCGAAGAGCGATTCTCATCTGCTCTATTGTCCATTGACGATACTACAGGTGAAAGTATGACCACTAGCATGGATAGTATAATAAAGGTTATTACTATTCGTTTAATATTTGGCTTCATAAGTTAACCTCCAATAGATAGGAGCAATGAGATTAGATATGCTCTGTTCCCATCTCTTTTTGTCCTTGGAAATGTTCCACATTATTTGTATTCTGATTTCGGATTGATTCGTTAACTACAGGTGCTCTGTCAATATCTTTTCGTAGGTCCTCTGGTATACTATCTCTTTTTTCGAGTGCCTCAAGAGCTCGTTCATGACCTGCAAGAGATCTGTTCATTGCTTTTTCAATTGACTCTTTTGCATTATCTGGTACTTTTTGGTGCACCATTTCAAGTCTTTCCTGATGTTTTAAAGTGGATTCTGCTACAATAATTTCGACTTCTGTCCTATTTGCCTCATCAAGACCTTCTGCCATCATGCTCATATCATTTATTATTGTTTCATAGTCTTCAAGTACCGGTTCTATAGAATCTGTTCTGTTACTTTCAACCAGCCTGTCTACCTCGTTTAAACGATGTTCTGCAATCCTTGAATATTTGTGAGCCTTATCAACAGGATTTACTTCAGTTTGAATGCTAATTTCTTCAGCAGTCTTTTTTGCAGTATATCCCCTGTCATTGGGTGAAATACTCTTCTTTTCAAGAACAATCATATGAATTCCTGTTGCCTGACTAATAGCCGACTCTATTTCCTGTCTTACTGCGTCATCAGCCACATTATGTCCCAGTTCTCTGGCCATCATCAGATGTTCAGTATATCTCTGTTCAGCCTGTTCTGCAAGATCAGATTGATTTCTTTCCTGCATTATCCATGCTTCACTTAGTCTCCTTTCACTGTATGAAAGTATTTTTTCAACTTTTTTCTGGTCATCAAACGTCAAATGGATGTCAATGGATTCGATGGCTCTTTCGAATCCGTAAAACAGAGAATCCGGAGTTGTCCCTGCATCTCTGAACTCATAGTTTTCAGCTGTATTTTCAAGTTCAACTAGATCAGCTGATGCTACCGGGAGCATACATAGAGCGATAATTAAGATTGAAATTATAATTATATTTCTCATACTATTCCTCCATTAATTTAGTTTTCATTTTCCTAAAAACAATTGATAATAAAGATGGCTGAAATATAAGTATACTTTTTTATAAAGATATATTTCAAGAATAAATTTATAATTTAAAGCTTTAATATGCTTTTTTTTGGCAACTGAAACTTTATATTACTTTAGATTATTATATATCCCGATACAAAAATCTTCAGAAAAGCAATAGAAATATATTTTATACTGATATAATGAATTTTGTGAAATCAAAAAACGTATTTCATTTTCTGATAGCCTTCTTAATATTGATTGCTATTGCAACACCTGTGCAGGCAGGTACAGCCACAGTACATGGTGCAGTATATGACTGGTATACATTTGATTTACTGGAAAATACAGTTGTTGAAGTCAATTCTACACCGCCGCAGTCATTGGTTGCAAAGCATGGGATATATTCCTTTGACCTTTCACCGGGAGAATATAAAATATCTGCAAGATATTACGAGAACGGAACGCTCAGGGCTTATGCTGAAGAAAGGATAACTATAGAAGGTCAGGGAAATTATGTACTTGATCTTCTTCTTTTACCTGCTTTTGATGATGAAGATCTCATTGATAGTGAATTTAATGAAGATATGACCAGTATAGCTGAGGAAAGGTCCAGGCCTGCGGATGATGACTCTGGTATCTCTCTGGACATGTTCACTTTAATATTAGTGTTTACTGCATTTCTTATTCTGGTAATGGCAGGATATTTCCTATGGAAAAATGGTTCTGCTGTATCTATGGCAGAAAAAGAGGAAAAAGAGGAAAAAAAGAAGGACTTAGATAATAACTATCCAGGATCATCTGACACATTATTACTGTCTTCTGACCTGCAGGAAGTACTGGATATTATTTCATCACATGAAGGACGTATTACCCAGAAAGAACTTAGAAAAAGAATGAACTATTCAGAGGCAAAAGTAAGCCTCATGTTATCTGAACTAGAACATAATGGCCTGATTGAAAAGTTCAAACATGGAAGAGGAAATGTGATAATACTGGTTCATAAGCCTGAAAAAGGAAATAAATGATATGTTATAAGTATAACAATGTTCAATCAAAATGTAGGTGAACAGATAATATCGATAAAGGTATTAGTGATGAACCAATCTTATACTCAAATTCATAAACATAAAGATACAGCGAGGGCTTATATGCGAGTTTCAATGGACATTGAACTAAAAGATATTCCAGGACAATTGCTTTTAGCGTTACAACCCATATCAGATCTTAAAGGAAACCTGATTTCGATTGTACATCATCATGAGAAGCATACTCCCCGTGGTACTATTCCGGTACAGCTGGTATTTGAGATTGGATCCAGTAATCTTGACACATTAATTTCCCGGCTGGAAAATAGTGGTGTTGATGTGGTAAGAGTAGGAGAAGAGAGATTCATTGAACACGGGGCGGTGATCCTTATTGGCCACATTGTCCATACAAATATACAGGATACCATTGATACCATTGACAACACTGGTTTTGCAGAAGTTGTAGGCCTTACTCTTTCAATGCCACGTGTAAGCAAGCCGTCATCTGCATTTTTAAAGATAGATGCTGTTGGGAAAAAGGAATTGTATGAAGCTATATCTATTCTGAAAAATGTAGCTTCTAAAAAGAATCTTCTGGTTATTGAGCCGATTGAAACTCAGATGAAGTAAGGTAGGGGATGCAATGAATATTATACGTGTTTCTATTATAGGTTTTGGTGCTGTTGGACAGGGCGTAGCAGAAGTTATTTTGAAGAAGATGGATTATCTGCGAGATCTAAATCTCGAAATAAAAGTTGTAGCAGTTGTTGATTCCAGAGGAGCTGAAATAGATACTGAAGGTATCGATCTTGCTAAAGCCCTTGAAAGGAAACGTTCAAAAGGAACAGTGGCTCTTGTTGACAAAACAGGACTTGATGTAATTAAGAATATTGAACATGATGTTGTTATTGAAACAACCCCTACGAATATTGATGATGGTGGCGCCGGTCTCAGGAATATGCTTGAGGCTTTCAGGCAGGGCCGTGATGTGGTTACTTCAAATAAGGGCCCCCTTGCTCTTAAGTATACGGAACTTGTAGAAGCTGCTAACAGTTCTGGATCAAAGTTCAGATTCGAGGCAACGGTTGGCGGTGCAATGCCAATAATAAATTTGATCAAGGGGGTGCTTGCAGGCAATGAAATTCTAAGTATACAGGGAATTCTGAACGGAACCTGCAACTATATCCTCACACGGATGCTGGAAGAAGAAGCATCCTATGAACAGATGCTTGCAGAGGCTCAGGAACGTGGAATTGCAGAGACTGACCCCACATACGATGTTGAAGGAATTGATGCCGCCTGCAAGTTAGTTATTCTTGCAAATAGTGTTTTTGGAATGAATGCCACCTATAAGGATGTAGATGTGACCGGAATTTCAAAAATTACCCCAGAATCAATGATACTTGCATACAATGATGGATATGTAACAAAACTGATAGGAGAAGTTCGAAAGGATCTCCTGTGCGTAGCTCCTCGTCTGGTACCCATAGGGCATCCGCTTTCAGTCGGAGACACCCTTAATGTTGCATCAGTACAGACTGACCTTGCAGGACCGGTCACAATAACAGGCAGAGGTGCAGGTTCTATTGAAACGGCAAGCGCCATATTGAGCGACCTGATATCCATATCCAGAAATATGAATGAATAAGACCGAGATTTTATTGTATTTCATTTTTAATTATTCAGTAATATGACAGCTTTCAAAGAATTTGCGCATGTATGCAGTCAGATAGAGAATACAAGCAGTTCACTTGAAATTACAGATATGGTAGCTGAGTTTTTCAGGATAGTTGATACTGAAGAACTTCCAGTTGTCATACATTTTATTATGGGGGAAGTATTTCCTGCCTGGAGTGAAGAAGAACTTGGTATAGGTAAAGGGCTTTACTATACCTCTTTATCTAAAGTATCGGGACTTTCAGTAGACGAAATTAAAGAGATTGTTCGAAAGACGGGTGATATTGGTAAAACAACCATTGAAGTCATGAAAAATAAATCCGGGGATCAGGTAACCTTCAGTGTCTTTTTTGATGATAATACACAATTATCCATAATAGATGTATATGAAGCACTAAAAAAAATTGCTGCAATTAATGGTAAAGGTTCTCAGAACATAAAGATGAAAAATCTGCAGTATATTTTCAGTAAAGCATCGCCACAGGAATCTCAGTACATGGCGCGTCTTGTCCTTGAAGAGTTGAGAATTGGTGTCGGGGAAGGAATTGTAAGAGATGCTATTGCTCTGGCTTTTGATGTTCCGGCAGAGTCTATTGAAAGGGGATTTATGCTGACCAATGATATGGGAGCAGTTGGATTGGCTGCAAAAAAAGGTGGTATTGAAGAAGTTGAAAAGTTAAATATGGAATTGAATCGGCCCATTAAACTAATGCTTGCTCAGGTAACTCCCAGTATTAAAACCGCTATTGAGGAAATGGAAGAAGCTGCTATTGAATGGAAATTTGATGGTGCAAGACTCCAGGTGCATAAGGATAAGGATAAAGTTTCGATATATTCAAGGAAGCTGGAGAATATCACTAATTCGCTACCCGATGTAGTATCTGCTGTAAAGGAGTATGTTAATGCAGATACTGCAATATTGGATGGGGAAGCCTTTGCTGTGGACGAAAATGGAAAACCGAAACCATTTCAGGAAATACTCAAAAGGCTTCGTAGAAAGTACGATATAGAGATCACTACAAGAGATATACCCCTGACTGTAAAATTCTTTGATATAATGTATCTGAATGGTGATTATCTTATTGATCTTTCACTCATTGAACGTAGAAGACTGCTTGGCGAATGTGTCAGGAACAGTAACTCCATCACAGTTGATCAGCAGGTTGTAACAGATGATCCTGAAATTGGAGAAAAGATATATAGTGAAGCAATAAGAGCGGGTCATGAAGGGATAATGATCAAAAATCCACAGTCACCATATACACCCGGTAAAAGAGGCAAAAACTGGCTCAAGAAAAAGCCAGTAATGGAAACGCTGGATCTTGTGGTAATTGGAGGAGAATGGGGATACGGAAGACGTACTAATTTTATAGGATCTTATACACTTTCATGTTATGACCCAGATAGTGGAAACTTTTTACCCATTGGAAAGGTTGGAACTGGTATAACCGATGAAAACCTTGTTGAACTAACAGGATTGTTTTCTGACCTTATAGTTGTTGAATCCGGAAGAGATCTTGAATTTAAACCGGAAATTGTTTTTGAGGTTGCTTTTGAAGAGATACAGAAAAGCACAAATTATGAGTCCGGTTATGCACTTCGTTTTCCACGACTTGTCAGTATAAGGGATGATAAATCTCCACATGAAGCCGATACTATCAGTCGTGTAGATGAAATATACAGATCACAGAGAAAATGAATTCAGTATTTTCTTCATCATCCATTGCACCTGTATTTGTTAAATCAAACTTAGATTAAAAATGCCATTATTTTTCCCGGTATATTTCTTTTTTTGCTTTTTCTACTTCTTCAACAATTCCTGGATACTCATCAAAAAGTGACATTATATCAAGCGCTGCAAGTAGATCCACCACTCCAATAGCTGCGATCACATCTCCTTCTTTAGATCTTAAGGGGGCTACTATTACTGCTTTTCCTTTATATTGACCTTCGTCAGGGATCTTACGTACCAGCTTGTTTGTTTTCAGGGCTTCTTCAAGGACCGGACCTGTATAATTTGTATCAAGAACTTTATTTTTTTCCAGCCGGATCCCTTTTTTGTTAAGGCTTCTCATTGTTGTGGGCAGACCCAAAAGTGAATGTATTGCAAAGGCCATTGGTTCAAGATCTTCTGCACCTGAATCTTCAGATATTTTAAGATAATTAATATTACCCTCTCCGCTTATTTTCATGGATATTTTTTATGAAATTATAATACTCAATATGATATATTTTTTGGCAACTGAACAGTTAGTTAATTTTTTGATTTTTTTATTATATGTCAAAATAAGTATTAAGCGAAAACAATTACTGTTACAAATACTATTGTTTAACATTTCATTTATTTAATTACGCAGGAAGATTTATCACATTTTGATCACTTCAACAGAGAGATCAGCGTCAATTATATAATCAAATTTGATATGATCTGTCCACTTCTGTTCCTGGAAAATTGATTGAAAACAGACACCTATAATTTTACTATTTCTACCTTTACTGATCATCTGGACAAACCGATTCATATTCTGCGGATCAATCTGGTTTTTAGGGATTGCCAGTCCTCCCAATAACACAACGGTGTCTGCCAGCGGATCTGCTGTATCTCTAAGCTGCATTCCATCATCAGTGAAAGCTAAAATCTTTGCAGAATCTTTATCCATATTTGGAACAAAAACCAGCCTTTTTTCGCTATCCCTAAGTGTAAATGATAGAAGTTCTGCAAAAGGTGTACAAAAACCCGGTGTTCCTACGAAAGTGATCTCTTCAGAATCTTTGACAAGATCCTTGAAAGATTTCAGCTGTCCTCCAATTCCTTTTGATGTAAGCAATAATTCCATATTATTTCTCCTGGAATAAGGTACTTATGAATTCAGTAACCGAAGATAAATATTTATAATGCACCACAGCCGCAACCTCTGGATAGAAGAAAGTCCATTCGGTACTTTATATCTTCTTTATCGTCTTCATCCATTTTTTCAAATGATTCTCTGTGTATTGTTTCAATGTGTTCCTGCATATTTTTTTTAAGCTCATCTGCATCATAACCAGTGGTTATGAAACCACAATTGAATCCCAGATCCCTGCATCTTAATATCTTCATAATCTCCCAATTAATAATCTCAATTTACAGCAATAAATTTATCTGTATAACCTGATGGAGCATATCTGGATCAAATATATTCGTAGTATTGATGAACATGCTGCAAATTTATTTTATTTATCAAAACGTTTAAATCATAGTAACTCTATGTACACCACAATCATTTTTGAAAGCGGCAACAGATGTTCATTAACAAAATATCTGTTTCAACAAAATCTAATAAATTTTGTTTTTCAAAATTATGTTTAAACCATATATTGATAGTGATTCTTGATATCGATTTATCAACAATGTATAAAAAGTATATTAGAAACATTAAATGCTGCGATCAGATTATAAAAATCAAATTGCAGGATCAAAGTATGGTTATAATTGAGCACCCTCGGGACGAGGGGAAGAGTCTGCAGACCTGAGATCCAAGGGTTTAAGGTATGAAGCAGAAAGCTCCATAAGCCATGCTTTGGGGTAGTTCACTTTAAATATAAGTAGGTAAATCATGTCATTCGAATCATTTAATATAAAATCACAGATAGTCAGAGCGCTTAATAATGAAGGTATAACGGCTCCAACAGATATTCAGGAGCAGACAATTCCTTTGATCGCTTCAGGAAAAGATGTTATAGGAATTTCACATACCGGATCCGGAAAAACTGCTGCTTTTGCGATACCCTTACTCGATAAAATAGTACGTGGGCAAGGTATTCAATCGTTAATTGTAGTTCCTACCCGTGAACTTGCTTCTCAGATATCCAATGAATTTAACAAGTTTGGAAAATATATTGATTTTTCAATAGCAACCATTTATGGTGGAGTTGCCATTGGTCCCCAGATCAGACAACTATCCAGGGCAGATATTGTGGTAGCTACACCAGGCAGATTACTTGATCATGTTCAGAGAAAGACCATAGATTTATCCAATGTTGAAACTCTGGTCCTTGATGAAGCTGATATTATGGTTGATATGGGGTTTTTTGAGGATATTAAAAAGATATTGAAGGCTGTACCCCATAAAAGACAGATTGCTCTATTTGGGGCAACAATATCAGACGAAATAAATCAGCTCAAAACAAAATATATGAATAATCCTGCATTTGAAAAATCGGAAGCGCATGTAGACGATACACTATTAAAGCAATATTACTACAGGGTTGACCAGAAAGAAAAATTCTCTTTACTTGTACATCTTCTCAGGGAAGAAACTTCAGATAGAGTTATTGTATTCTGTCCAACACGCGCAAATGTGGAAACAGTTTCAAAGAACCTGCGATCAAATGGAATAAAAGCCAACATGATCCATGGTAAAATAAAGCAGAGCAACCGGCTTAAGGTAATAGATAATTTCAATAAAGGAAGACCCAAGATTCTTATTGCTTCAGGTGTTGCTTCCAGAGGTTTGGATATAAAAGGTGTAAGCCACGTTTATAATTATGGTCTCTCCCACAATCCGGAAGAGTATATTCACAGGATCGGACGTACTGCAAGAGCCGGTGAATCTGGTAAAGCAATTACCCTATTAAGTCCCGGTGACAATAAAGTATTCAAAACAATTGTTAAAAAATATAATGTAAACATTGAAAATCTTGAATGCGATGATTTTTCCAGGGTTCAGTTCGATTCCAGAAGCAGTGGGTCAAGCAACAATAAATTTAGGGATAACAAATCCAGAAATAAGAACAAAGAATCTGGTCCCAGATCCTCATGGAAGAAAGTTCAGAAACCACCTGGCTCAAGTAAAGATCAAAAAATGAATGGAAACAGAAAAAGGCGAGTAAAGTATAGGAATATATCTGACGACAAAGTAGCTTCAAAAATAAAAGCTGCAAAACCAAAAAGACCGGTCAGAAACCAATAATCCGATATCAGGATGAATACAGTTTCATTCTGTACTCATCATTTTCCTTATTTATTTTTCTGCAATAATTTTTACTATTGGGCACAGTTTTTGCTATCCAAATTTATACTTATTTCTTTGCGACCATTTGTTTATCTATAGATCCTTTTTCGGCATCGTAGTGTGGTAGAATATCCATTTTTTCCTTAATTCCAATATTATGCGATTTTAGGCAAATGTTTTTGTGCAAAACAATTATTTGTACAAATTTTCTATATGTAATAGATCTTATCATATTTTTATTGCACTGATTACTATTTATGGTCACTTGCAACAAAATGGTGACAGAAACATTCCTAAACGAATCTGTGAACTTGCATATCAATTAAAAATATGAAATGCAAATAATACAAATGAACTATATATTATAGAACTCAAAAAAAGCTATTTATGGTAAATGAAACGGATATTAGCCGGGTAACACGCACAAAAAAAGAAGCTCAAATAAATTATGACCGCCTGAGCAGAATCTACTGGATAATCGATGTGTTTGAGAGAAGATCCAAAAAGAAAGGACTTCAGATGCTTAAAATGAAAAAGGGTGAATCGGTTCTTGATGTTGGCTGTGGTCCTGGCAAATGCACGGCTTCTCTGGCCCTATCAGCTGGAAAAAATGCAAAAGTATGCGGAATAGATATTTCTGGACAGATGTTAAAAAGGGCCAGAAATGAAATTCAGGACAGGGAAGTATCTGACAGGACTGATTTGATAAGAGGTGATGCTGTGTATCTTCCTTTCAGGAATAACTCATTTGATGTGCTCTTCATGAGTTTTGTTCTTGAACTGTTTGATACTGCCCAGATTCCGGAAGTTCTTGGTGAATGTCGAAGGGTTCTAAAGAGTAGTGGTCGTATCTGTGTTATAGCATTATCCAGGCAGGAACAGGAAAATATTTTCATGAAATTGTATGAATGGCTGCATGAAAAATTACCTTCTGTATTTGACTGCAGACCAATATATACCAGGCAGTCCATGGAAGAAGCCGGATTTGAGGTGATTGAGGTGGCCCGTATGTCGATGTGGAGAATACCGGTTGATGTTATAGTAGCAAAGTAATCGATTTTTGCACAATGAACCGGATTATGAAATTCCCATTAAATCTTTGATTTAATCCGGTGCTAAAGACATCGGGATTTTGACTCTTTACCTATAAAATTGAATTGGTTAGTTTACTTTCACACTGCAAGGATTCTGTTTATATATTACAATTGAACTAATAATGTAAAAATACTTATCATCACTTTATTATCGGGTAATTTTTATGCAACATATTCTGCAGAAATATTTTGGCTATAATGATTTTCGTCCTCTTCAGAAAGAGATAATAAGCGATATTCTAGAGGGAAAGGATACGTTTGCATTAATGCCTACAGGTGGCGGAAAATCTCTATGCTATCAATTGCCTGCACTTATGATGGATGGTGTCACTGTTGTTATATCCCCTCTGATCTCCCTTATGAAGGACCAGGTTGATAATCTTAAATCTAATGGAATCGCAGCAGAATATCTTAATAGCACCCTTGGTTATTCTCAGATAAAACAGGTTCATGAGAAGTTGATTGATAATCGGATCAAAATTCTATATGTAGCACCTGAAAGACTGATCATGAGTGATACCTTTTCTTATCTCAAAAAGGGGAAGGTGAGTATGTTTGCAGTGGATGAAGCACATTGCATTTCAGAGTGGGGTCATGATTTCAGGCCTGAATATCGCAGACTAAATATTCTAAAAAAAAGGTTCAGGAATGTACCGATCGTTGCTCTTACTGCTACTGCCAGTCCCAAGGTAGAAAAGGATATAGTAAAACAACTAAGCCTTGAGGATTGCAGAACTTATAGGGCCAGTTTTAATCGAAAAAACCTTTTTTATCATGTAAAAACAAAAAAAGATACATACCGTCAATTGAAGGCTTATCTGAAAAAACATCGTGGAGAATCCGGGATAATCTACTGTCAAAGCCGCAGTATGGTTGAAACCCTTTCAAAAAGACTCAATAAAGATGGCTTCAAAACACTTGCTTATCATGCAGGACTTTCTGATTTTAAAAGAGAATACAATCAGAATTCTTTTATTCAGGATAATACAGATATAATTGTTGCAACTGTGGCGTTTGGAATGGGTATTGACAAACCCGATGTACGGTTTGTTATACATTATGATCTTCCAAAGAACCTGGAAAGCTACTATCAGGAGACTGGAAGAGGTGGTCGTGATGGACTGCCATGTGAATGTGTTCTTTTTTTCAGTTATGCTGATAAGTATAAAATTGAATACTTTATAGAACAAAAAAAGACTAAAGAAGAAAGAGATGCTGCTTTGATGCAGTTGAGACAGATGATAAATTACTGTGAGAGCAATCAATGTCGCAGAAAAGTATTGCTTGAATATTTTGGAGAGACCTATCCAGAGTCTAACTGCAAAAAATGTGATGTTTGCCTTAATCCAAAAGAAAAATTTGAAGGAACAAAATATGCTGAAATGATTCTTAAATGTATAAAGGATCTCGACCAGAGATATGGTGCATGTTATACAGTAGATGTTCTTACCGGATCAGGTTCAAAGAAAATCCAGAAGAACAGTCATCATCTTCTTGAAAGTTATGGGAAGGGAGAATTTTTTACTAAAAAACAGTGGCTGGACATATTACGTGAGTTGATAAATAAGGGAATATTGGAACAAAAGGGTGGCAGATACCCGATTTTGAATCTGAATGGTAAAAGTGAAGATGTGCTAAATGGTAATCTAAGGATTGAACTGACTGTGCCTTCTAAAACTGTTAATGTAAACTCAGAAAAAAACCTAAATGAGGAAGCTATTCCTGGTCTTTTTAAATCTTTGAGGAAATTGAGAAAACAAATTGCAGATGAACAGAATGTTCCTCCTTATATAATATTTTCAGATAGGAGTCTTATGGAAATGGCTTCCACACTGCCTGAAAACCATGTAGAGTTTCTGAAAATACATGGTGTAGGTGAACACAAATTGAAAAAATATGGTCCTGCTTTCATCAATGAAATTAGATCGTGCAGACAGAACCATGATTGGGGTTTGACCAGAGGCCGTAATCATGAACAGATAATGGAACGAAGTTCCTGAGTGTATTGCGATGTTATGTTCTGATATTGGATTTTATTATTTCTGGTATCAGAATCATTTTTATCGGTTAAGTTCCATTCTAAAATGAATTCTCATCAATCATGACCTGGATATTGAAACTATGCTTGATCTAATGATCTCACAACTGCACAATTCTGAGGGATTGCTGGCTTATCTTCTAGTATTCATACTTGCAGCTATACCACTGATTGAAATATTGATTGTAATCCCAATAGCTATTGGGATTGGACTGAATCCATTTATAGTGGCTTTATCAGCCTTTATTGGAAACCTTATCCCTGTATATCTAATCATTATTGCATACTCGCAGATGAATTCTTTTCGCGAAAGGTTCAATTCAGAAGTTGAGTGTGAGCAGGTGAACACTTCAGGAAGAAAGAAGAAAGCCAGGGAGGTATGGAATAAATATGGTGTTCCTGGTCTTTCAATAATCTCTCCTGGAATCACCGGTACTCATCTTGCCACAGTAATGGCACTTGGTTTTGGTGCACGTATGACTGTTCTTGGAATATGGATGTTCTTAAGCCTGCTTCTTTGGACGGTTTTAATCACCACTATTTCATTTTATGGATTTGAGATAATAACCTGAGATAGCAAAAGTAGAATTTAATTAAATGTCAATCGATCATTATTTAGTCAAAAAAGTTCATCTGATTTTAAGTTAAATTAAAATATGTGAAGTTATTTTTATTGAGTGTTTTAAATGGATCCGGTATCCCAATCATTGGTTTCACAGCTCAATTGTGCTGATGGACTTTGGGCATATTGTCTTGTATTTCTTCTTGCAGCAGCACCTATGATCAAAATATTCATTGTTATTCCGGTTGCGATTGGGGCCGGACTGGATCCATTTTCAACAGCTATTTCTGCTTTTCTTGGAAATATTGTTCCATTATATCTGGGTTTACTGGCCTACTCAAAGGTCACCTTTTTCCGGGAAAAGTTTAGCCTTGATCTTGATGGTCCGGATGTGTCCAGTAAACTGAAAAAAACTGTCATTATCTGGGACAAATATGGAGTCCCTGGTCTCTCGCTCATATCTCCTGGAGTTACAGGCACCCATGTTGCAGCTTTTACAGCTCTTGGATTTGGAGCACAGGCAGTAAGGGTTGGAATCTGGATGTTCCTGAGCCTGTTGATATGGACTATTATACTGACCATAATTTCATGTTATGGGTGGAAGCTAATTTTATAGTATTAAGAGATCAAGCATGGTCCATTACAAATCAAGGTAATTTTTAAAATTTCATAAATAACCGTATCAATCAATGTTAATTTATGAATAAGGAAAGTTTTATTCCTGCAGTGGTCAGTCTTATCGTTTTATCTGTGATACTGATTGTATTGGTCGCATATTCAGTCGAACATACCAGAATTCTGGGTCCTTTGATAGCTTTCTTTGGATTATTCCCACTTACTATCATTAAATTCAGTGGAAGAAGTGTAAGGTCAAACGGTGCTGATGTCATATTTGGAGCAATTGATACAGGAGTGTTAATGATCGCTGCACTAATTGGAGCTTCTCTTGCTGGAATTCTTGGGGCGATTATTGGAAGTGCAATCGGTGATTCCATTACAGATGGTCTGGCAGGATTGTTTGAAGGATCAGTTGCAGAGAGATTGAGAGAATATGGTATTCAGGAAGCAAGAACTTCATTAAGTTCATCTATGGGCAAAATGAGTGGATGTCTTATTGGAGCTGGATCTGTGCTGACTGTTGCATGGACTTTTCTGGGACTTGCGATTTAATGGTTTGCGATAAAAATATAACCAGATAAAATAAATGATAGAATTAATCGAGCTGTGGAGTGAAAAAGTCAATGCCCGAAGACCCATTGAAAATAATAAGAAATAATGATCCGGAATTGTTCGGTCAGATTGAAAATACAGCTAATCTGTCATTTGCGGATGGAGATATCCCTCTGAAATACAAGTTACTCATAGCAATGTCCCTTGACGCTTCCAAAGGAGCAGTTGATGGCGTCAAGGCTCTTGCAAGAAGAGCCATGGATGAGGGAGCTACAAAAGAGGAAATGTTTGAAGTTTTAAGAATTGCATATTATATTACGGGTGCTGGAAGTATTTATACTGCTGTCAATGGTTTAATTGACCTTTTTGATAATGAATAAGGTAAAATAAAGATGTAACACCTCAATTTTGCCTTAATGCATCCACAGGATTCATCTTTGCAGCCTTATTTGCAGGATAGATACCTGAAATAAGCCCTATAATCACTGATATTAAAAACCCGGTTAAGATAAGATATAATGGGAATACATGCGGAAGATCCAGATAAATTTCGACAGCAAAAGATCCAACCAATCCTAGCAAAGTTCCCAGTATACCTCCAATCAGGCCAATTATAATCGACTCTATTATAAACAAACCCAAAATGTCTGCATAGGTGAATCCCAGAGACTTCATTAGGCCTATTTCTTTTGTTCTTTCAGTTACTGTTACCAGCATTATGTTCATGATTCCGATAGATCCTACAAGAAGTGCTATTAATGCTACAGATGTAATAAGTACCGTCAGTGCTCCAGAAAGTTCATTTAACTGGTCTATAATGTCTGCCTGATTAAATATTGAATATGGCTTTGCATCATCGTTGTCTATATCTCTGGTAGATACTCCAAGACTGCGTGCAAGATTTCGATCGATCTGTTCAGAAACTGGTCTAACTTCTTCTGCAGTAGCAGTTCTTGCTGAAAAACCACCATAATCCGTTTCATCTAACAGTTCGTTCATAACTGAGATGGGTATAAAAATTCTATTATCCGGCTCTGCTCCTGATTGTATAAATTCAGAATCGGGGCTTTCAATGACACCAATGACTTTAAACTTTTGAGTTTTAACCGTTCCGTCAGTTCTTCTAAATGAAATTTCTATTGAATTTCTTGTATGTATACTTCGATCAAATCTTTCGTTAGCAACACTGTCCCCGATTACAGCTACATATTTACTTTTATCAGTAAAAAAATTTCCACTTTCCAGACTAAGACTTGCTACATCTGCATAATCCTGTGTGGTGCCCTGAATATTGATCTGTCTTGAAACGGACATAAATGTCACCTCTGCAACTCTTTGCTTAATAGGTGATACTCCATCGACACCAGGCGTTCTTCGGATTATTTCAAGCTGGTTATCATCAAAAACATTTATGTCTTCACTGAAAATAACAATAAAATTATCCCCAATTTCTCCAAGTTCATCTGTGAAATATTGGTTAAAACTTGCACCCAGAGATACATTGGCCACCACAGCAGCAACACCAATTATTATGCCCAGTGTTGTAAGAGCTGATCTGAGTTTGGCGCTACTAATACTACCAAAAGAAAGGACAAGTAATTGTTTGAGATCTGTCATTAATTCTCATTCCAGGATTTCTTCAATAAGCCAGTGTTGCATTTATGGCAAAATGTTTATCCCACCGATTCCAGGCTCAATTTAATATTTTGATTTTATTTGTATATAAGCAATTTCAGGTATATATGTAATCCCAGAACCATTTGAATCATGATGCAATTTTTTATTTTCTTGCTCTAAATTTTCATTTTACATTGGTACACTAAGTACAAATAGATAAAAACTTTATGAATAAAGTACTTTCATTTGCTGATATATGGACATGGATTCGATAATTCAATTAATCAGTATAGAAATGTATAATGCTGATGGACTTTGGGCATATATTCTTCTGTTTGTTATCTCATCTGCCCCTGTAGTAAAGATATTTATGGTGATACCGATAGGCATTTATTTTGAGTTGAACCCAATTGGGGTTGCTCTGGCTGTATTTCTTGCAAAGATAATACAGGTCCATTTTATTATAATCGGATACTGCAGGATCAGAAACTTTCACGATAGATTTATCTCAAAGATTAGTTATAATGAATTGCATAAATCTTTGATAAAAAGAAAAGCATTGGAAATATGGAATAAATATGGTGTACAGGGCCTGTCTATAATTTCACCATGGATCATAGGGACCAATCTTGGCACAATTATGGCACTTGGATTCGGAACTCGTGGGTCTGTTATTGGTGCATGGATGTTTCTGAGTCTCTTATTATGGACAATTGTTATAACTTTTATTTCTTACTACATTGTCTGAATAATCCCTGCTAAAAGAGAATAGATAGATTAATAATTATGAAAAAATTGAAAAATGAGATTAAATTGGCCTTATTAACTCTTGGATGTATAGTTATAATTGCTATATTTTCAAAATATTACCTGGAAGAAGAGATGAGTTTTATTTCCAGAAATGCACCTTTATGGATGTTTTTATTATATTTATTTGTATCAGATAAAATACAAGTATCTGGTATGTTGAGATACTATTCTGCTGCTATAATACTTATTTCTATGATAGTTATTGCAATTCATATGATTTGATGGAAAGTACATAAAAATTTCAAATTTGAGAGATGAGTGAATGTATAATCACTCATCCTTTCTTACCATATAGGTAAGTACAAATAGACATATTATCAGAGTAACAACTCCAAACCCTGGTATTGGAGAGGGTTCCGGTTCTTCTGCTGTGATAGTCACTTCTGAAACATCCTGTCCAGCTTCGTTGGTCACTGTCAGTGTTACATTGTACATACCCGGCTGTGTATAGGTATGTGATGGGTTTGCCTGGGTGGATGTTTCACCATCTCCGAATTCCCAGTGATATTCAACAGCATTTTCTGATTCATCTATGAATGTTACTTCAAGGGGTACTTCTCCTGAGGTGGGAGTTGCTGTAAAAGATGCAAATGGCATCTCTGATGGAGTTTCAACCGTTATTGTTTTGGATAATGTATCCTGTCCTACCTCATTAGTTACTGTTAGTGTGACAGTATAGGTCCCAACTTCCTCATAGGTATGTGTTGGGCTTGTCTGGGTTGAAGTTGTACCGTCTCCAAAGTCCCATTGGTATTCAACGGCATATTCTGATTCATCTATGAATGTTACTTCAAGGGGTGCTTCTCCTGAAGCAGGGGTTGCTGTAAAAGATGCAAGTGGTTTTTGAGCAGGCGGCATTACTGTAACTGTACCACTCATTCTGGCGGGAAATTCCCGGACATAAAAATGATAAGTTCCACTTTCATTGAAGGTGTAGCTCAATGATCTTCTATAAGTTAGAGTTGTATTTTGCCATAATCTATCTTCACTTACCAGTGTAAATGCTCTGTTTGGCTCAGTTTGTAAATTTTGCCACCTTACGGTGTCTCCAGCGTTTATCTCCACGTTTGAAGGAATAAATGCCAGCTGTTGCATCCTGATAAATACCGTTTTTGGCTCAGAAGCACCTTCAACAGAAGTATTGTCTGATGCACCATGGGCATATCCAATACCTGAAAGTGTGATCAAAATTATCATAATTATAACTATTTTTTTCATGTTATCTCCATAACCCCTATTTATACATTAATTTTTTTAAGTAGCCAGTTAGATTACGTTTTAATAGTATTTAATTTTAAATGCAAAATATCCTTGAAATGAATGGCTGGTTGTGTCATGATTTTATATTTCTATCATGATTTACTCTTTAATATAGAAATTATTTAAAAAATAGTATCGGGGGAGATTTCCCCCATATATGTATCCATATTGGCATGGTGTTGCCATAAGCCATTCAGGTTACAAAATGGAAGTTTTTTCTCCTTATTTATGAGCAAGGATTGTAGGAGATACTAACTGTTCATTCATGGCTTTTTAGTCAGCAAATACCTTTGATCAGCATTTATTGACTAAACTTACATAGGTATTAGCAGTATATATAATAACTTATGGTAATTAATCAACGAGGTATATATTATCAATGCAATATTTGATAATGCTATAGTAGATTTAATGAAATCATTTTATGAAATATATAATATTCATAAAATAATCACTGTGAAGATAATTAATACCATTGATAATATCAATGCCAGAATCACAATGAAAAAGTCTAATAAATACTAAAATTACAATAAGTCATAAATTATTACATTTACTATTTATATTTACTACTTATTTATCATTCGGTTCTGTTTTTCTGTTATCTTTTAGTATTTTTTTAATGTATTTTTAGATATGAGTTTTGCTAGTTCTATTTCTAATCTTCTTGTTCATGCTGTAATCTTTGTAATTGGCTGTATTGTTGTGGTTTCAAGCGTGTATTATTTGATTTCTGGATTGATCGTAGGAGCTTTCGGTGCTTTACTGGGGTTAATTGTGATCATGTTCTCACTTTATGACAGTTGACTTTTTAATTATTTTAACACTATTATTTAAGCAAAATTTTTCATTTTATTTTCATAGGTACAAATAACTTAAATAAAACAAAGCTGTTCTAATTCTCAACTTTGAAATGGTAAATTTATATAGCACATACCAAACTACAGATTGGACAATGGAGATAATTGATGCTGGAGAATGAACCTGCTGAACGTATTGATTCAAGGGCTCTTAAGGTGTGGTTTCTAAGTGGTATCCTGGAAGGTCTTATTCTTTTACTGATCCCTCTGTTATATATGGTGTTAGGTGAGTTTCTCTGGGATTGGCCTGCCAGATGGGGCTGGTATGGAGTGGCAGTGGTAGTGATTTATACATTATGGTCCTCAATAGTAGCACCCCGGCTTAGAATACGTTTTTGGAGATATGAAATAAGGGAAGATGAAATTGATATTCAGCACGGTATTTTTATTATCCGAAGAACTCTTATACCCATGATCAGGGTTCAACACGTAGACACAGAATACGGACCGATCATGAAATATTTTGGGCTGGCAACATTAAGGATATCCACTGCTGCTACTGATCATCGCATTCCTGCTTTATCAAAAGAAAAAGCTTCAAAACTTTTGGGGGAAATATCAGCTCTTGCAAAAGTGAGTGATGAAGATGTCTGACTATAAACGCCAACATCCGTCAATGATCATTCTGGAAACATTGAAAAGTTTGATTTATGGCCTCCCGCCAATTTATCTTTTTGCATTAACATTAAATGAAGATATAAGCAGAACCGTTTTTTCTGATTTTTTCTGGATAGCACTTCTTTTTTTGATCATTCTTTTTCTGAATTCTGTAATAAAGTGGTATTTTTATACATATCAATATCAAGATGGGTATCTGTATATAAAAAAAGGATTGCTGTTTAAAAAAGAGCGTTCAATCAAAAGAGAACGTGTACAGACCGTAAACATACGAACCAATTATCTGCAAAGACTTCTGGGCGTTGCGACAGTTCAGGTTGAAACAGCAGGTGGTAGTAAGGAATCTGAACTGAGTCTTACTGCTGTGAATCTGGAAGAGACCCATAACATAAAAGCTTATCTGGAAAATTATGGACAAGTGCCTGACTATAAAAGCAGGGGTATGGAGAGAACAGATAAAATAGAGAATGTTCATAAGATTCCTTTATGGGATCTGTTTCTTGCAGGAGCTACATCCGGCAGGTTCATGCTTCTATTTTCCCTTATAGCTGCTGCTTTTTCCCAGTTTTATCCCTATATTCCTGAGACCTATCTGAGATTTCTGGTGGAACAGATAATTCCTGAAAATAGTGTAGATTTTATTCTTCTTACCGTCCTGATATTTCTGCTGTTGTTCCTATCCTGGATGATATCAACCATAGTTTTTGTTATTCAATATGCTGATTTCACCATAACCCGCCAGGCTGACGATATACGTCTCTCCTGGGGAATTATTGAGCAGAAAGAATTCAATTTGAATTTGAATCGGCTGCAGGCAGTATCAATAAAGGAAGATCTTCTAAAACAGCCGTTTGGTCTGTGCTCAATTACCGCAGAAGTTGCAGGTGGTGGATCTAAAGAACATAATTATGTAACTGTACTATATCCATTACTTCGCGTGAGAGAATTAACAAACTTTCTGGATCAAATATTACCTGAGTATAATATACCTGAAAATATGCAGTCGCTGCCGACTAGATCCCGAAAGCGCTATGTATTTCGATTGCTGGCACCTGCTATTGTAATTGTTGCTTTATCTGTACAAACATTTGTTTATGGATGGATTTTAATTATTATTTTACCTCTGGCGCTTTTGCTGGGTCAGTCCCGCTACAAAACAGGAGGAACTTTCATCAGTGATAAGCAGCTGACATTACGTTTTCGCAATATAAACCGATATCATGTGCTTATGATGAAAAATCATATCCAATCACTGGAACTTAGTTCCAACGTTTTTCAGCGTATCAGGAACCTAAATACGGTTAAAGCTTCTGTCCTGTCCTCTCCTTCAGGGAAGGATTTCAAAGTAGTTGATATTGATAATGAGGAAAGTAATAAATTATGGGACTGGTTTTCCAGAGATTAAATCCTCCAGATCAGTCCTTTATATCTCAAAGATAATCTCTAAGATTGATTCTGAAATATGATTGTTTATTCAGAACATATTCATTGTTCCTCTGCCTCCTTTTTTTCCGCCTTATCCCGGATCTCTTTTAGAGTTGCTCTCAGTCTGGCTCTTTCCATTGGCAATGATTCTTCATGTAACTCGATATAGAGAGCCTTCAGCAGACAATAGAGCATCAGGACCATTATGATCATGAATGGAAATCCTCCAATGATCGAAGCGGTTCGCAGCGCTTCCAGTCCACCGGCAAGAAGTAGAACCGCAGCAAAGGCGCCTTCAAGACTACCCCATATTATCCTGAGTATAAGTGGTGGATTTGGATTTCCTTTGGATGTAAGCATACCGATCACATAAGTTCCCGAGTCTGAAGATGTTATGAAGAAGATAGCAACTGAAATCATGGCCACTGCAATGAGTACGCTAGAATATGGAAAATGGCTGAGCGCACTGAAGAATCCTAATGCAGAATCAATTTCTACCAGTTCAGCAATACCAGCTGCTCCGAAATGCTCAATATAAAGTGCGGAACCTCCAAAGACACTGAACCAGACCATACCAACAGCAGTAGGTGCAAGCATCACGCCTACAACAAAACTTCTAATTGTCCGGCCCCGGGAAACACGGGCTATAAATGAACCAACAAAGGGCGCCCAGGAAATCCACCATGCCCAGTAGAATATTGTCCATGCTGCACTCCATCCATCAGCACCCTCTGCAGCAGGGTCAATCCAGAAAGACATCTGCAAAAGGTTTTGCAGATAACCCCCTACAGAATGGGTGAATATGTCCAGAATAAACAGTGTAGGACCAACAATGAATATCAGGACTAAAAGAAGAGCAGCAATTGTAAGGTTGAGCTGACTTAGCCACTTGATACCCCGGTCTATTCCGGTTGAGGTAGATATGACCGCCAGAATAGTAACAACAACTATTATCAAAACCCATAGATCTGGTGTACTTACAAAACCAAATAATTCTTCAAGTCCAGCTCCTATCTGCATGACTCCCAGACCAAGGGTTGTAGCTATTCCAAAGAGGGTTGCAAGAACACCAATGGTATTTACAAGTACACCCCAACCACCTTCAATACCTTTCCGTCCAAGGATAGGTTCCAGTGTGGAACTCAGTAGCATTGGTAATCCTTTTCTGTATGAAAAATATGCAAGGGAGCCGGCAACCACTGAGTAAATAGCCCATGGATGGAATCCCCAGTGGAAAAATGAATACCTCATAGCTATGTGAACTGATTCTGCAGTATTTGCCTCCCCGTGGGGTGGCCACATGTAGTGCCAGATTGGTTCAGAGACACCCCAGAATAATAGACCTATACCCATACCGCAGCTGAAAAGCATGGCAAACCATGCCATGTTGGAATAAGCCGGTTTTTCATAATCTCCACCAAGCTTGATTTCACCCAGCGGACTTAACATCAGATATACAATCAAAACAAGAAAAATACTTCCTCCAAGTATGAATGACCAGCCGAGACTGTCTACCATCCATGTAAAAGTTAAATCCATATATTCTCCGAAAGGTTCTGGAAACAGAACACCAACTAGAACAAAGCTGCCTGCTAGAAATAAAGAGATCAGGAATGTAGGTGTTTTTGCAGCTTCAGAGAATGAGGTAAGCCCTTTTTGTTCATCTTTCAAAGTTAAAACCTCCTGTAAATAAAATATCCAAATATTTGCTCATAAAAGTACCAGATGCAAAAATTAGAAACAAAATATCCTTTTGTTAAGATCCTTAAAGGGAATACTACCCACCAGACTAAAGGCAGATGAAAATTTTGTTTCTGTCAACAGTAAAAACCTTTTATACATTGAGACATTCTGGAAGCTGATTATCTGGGAATTAACTACTTTATGCCTGAATATGGTTTTCTTATCCTTAGAAGATCATTTTTTTAATGCAACTTATAATTTTTCATTATCAATAACAGATTTAATTTTTTATAATTTACTGACATAATTGACATAACCTATTGTAGAATAAACGCAATGGATATATTCATTGGTATAGTTATAGATTCACCAATTATTTTATATATTTATAATTACCATCAGTAATATACATGCAACTTCCCACACCTGAAACTATCAAGAAAAAAAGAACTGAACTTCTAATGACTCAAAATGAGCTTGCTAAAAGGGCTGGTGTAAGTCAACCACTGATTGCAAGAATCGAAGCTGGAGACGTTGATCCCAGATTATCAACCCTGAGAAAAATATTTGATGCTCTTGAAGAGGTTGAAAATGAAAATATACTGGTAAAAGATGTCATGCATTATCCGGTTATTCATATATCTCCGGAGGATACTGTAGATCGGGCTGTTCATTTGATGGAAGAATATGGTTTTTCTCAGATTCCTATAATTTCTAACGGGGTTCCCATTGGAAGTATATCTGAAGATATGATCGTAAAATCTATGGCCGATAAGAAAAGTTCGGCAATTTCAAAGATGAAATCAATTGACCTTATGGAAGGTTCTTTTCCGACTGTATCTCCGGATAATGACATTTCAATCGTGTCTCCTATACTTGAAAGGAGTCATGCAGTACTGGTTATGGAAAAAGGAACTGTTGTGGGCGTTATAACCAAGCACGATGTCATGAAATTATTGCATTCCTGATCAAGATTGAAATGATTAGCTAAAATTATATAATAGATCCTCATTAAGAATGAATGCCTAATCATTATTTGAAAAATCTACTATTCAAGCAAATGTCTAATTTAAATTTTTTCTAAACAGAAGGTGAACCCAATATGGATCTGGAAGATAAATTGCTTATGATGCCCGGGCCTGTTCCGGTAGCACCACGTATTCTTAGAGCTATGTCAAAGCCAATGATAAATCATAGAAGTATGGAATTTTCAAAGATTTATGATGACTGCCGGAAAAGTCTGAAAAAGATATTCAATACCAATAACGACATCTTTGTTATAAGTGGTTCTGGCACAGCTGCTATGGAAGCTGCAATAGGTTGTACTTTAGGGAAAAACGATTCAATTGTTGCAGTAGAAAATGGTAAATTTGGTGAAAGGTTTAAGATCATAGCTTCAAGATATGGAAAGGTCATTCCTGCAGAGTTTGAGTGGGGGGAATCTATAGACCTTGATCTGGTTGAAGATAAGTTATCAGAAGGCGCAAAAGCAATTGCAATGGTGCACAATGAAACATCCACCGGTATCTTAAATCCTGCAGAGGATATCGGCAAACTTGCAAAAAAATATGATGCTCTGTTTATAATGGATGGTGTTACATCCATTGGTGGAGATGAGGTTATGGTTGATAAGTGGGGTGTTGATATTGCTGTTGTGGGGTCTCAAAAATGTATTGGTGCTCCACCTGGTCTTTCGATGATATCTGTAAGCGAAAAAGCATTTGATCTTATGGAAGGTGTAGATTCAGTACCATATTATTCGGACCTTAAAGCCTATAAGAAAAGTGCAGATAAAGAACTAACTCAGACTCCATATACTCCTGCTATACCGCTGTTTTACGGACTTCAGGAATCCCTTAATATAATAATGGAGGAGGGAATGGATGCAAGAATCAATAGACACAGGACATTTGCCATGGCTGTTAGGAAGGCAATGGAATCAATGGACATTGAAATGTTTCCGTCATTAAACGAATACAGCGGATATTCAAATACTGTTTCGGCCATGAAGGCACCTGAATCCATCAATGGGAATGATCTGAAAAGAGAAATGCTTGAGAGAGGTATAATTATAGCTGGTGGACAGGCACACCTTAGCGGTAAGATTTTCAGGATAGGAAATATGGGTAATATAAATGCAAACAGCCTGCTAACAACTCTGCAGTCACTTGAAACTGTTCTTCATAAGCATGGTCATATAACGGATTTTGGTGCAGGAATAGAAGCTGCTTCTGATGTTTTGGATAAAGTTTTATAACAGAAATTATTCAATTATAGATATATATGAAAACTATAGGGGTTGTTGATACTACATTTGCACGTTTTAACATGGGTAGTGCAGTAGTCGATGAGATTAAACAACACGTATCAGCAAGAATTAAACGTGTGACTGTACCTGGAATAAAGGATCTTCCGGTTGCCAGTAAGAAATTGATCGAAGAGGAGGACTGTGATCTTGTGATTGCACTGGGAATGCCGGGTTCAAAGGATATTGATAAGGTATGTGCCCATGAAGCTTCCACCGGTTTGATCCAGGCCCAGCTTATGACCAACAGGCACATAATAGAAGTATTTGTTCATGAAAATGAAGCAGGTAGCGACAAAGAACTTGCATATCTGATGGAAAAACGCTCACGTGAACATGCATTAAATGCTGTCAAGCTGCTGTTTAAGCCTGAAGAACTGGTCAAACAGGCTGGAACTGGGCAACGTCAGGGCTTTGAGGATGTAGGTTCAATTGGAATGTAAAAACTTATTTAGTTGACCAATAAATAGCGAAATTTGGAGATAGTTTATGTCAATAAAACTGGGATTTGTTGTAGCTGAATTTAATAGAGACCTTACATATCAGATGGAATTACTTGGAAAGGAGCATGCAAAATTTTTGGGAGCTGAGGTAGTAGATACCATTCTTGTACCAGGAGTATATGACATGCCTCTTGCAATCAAGAATCTATGTAAGAGAAATGATATTGATGCGGTAGTAACAATGGGAATGGTTATAGAAGGTGTTACTGAGCATGATGAAATCGTAGTGCAGCACGCTTCCAGAAAAATCATTGACCTGTCATTGGAATTCGATAAACCGGTTACTCTGGGGATTGCAGGGCCTGGAATGACCCGTATGGAAGCTCATCAGAGAGTGGATTATGCCAAGAGGGCTGTGGAAGCGGCTGTTAAGCTTGTACAGAGACTATAATTATATATATTATCACGCATTTTGAGGTTTTGATGGCATCTACAAGGCTTAAGCGAATGGAAGAATCGGCAACAATTCGAATAGCAAACATTGCAAACAGATTAAATAAACAGGGGGCAGATGTAATAAGTTTTAGTCTGGGGGAGCCTGATTTTGATACCCCAAAGCATATTTGTGATGCTGCATCAAAAGCCATGTTTGATGGAGCAACCCATTATGCACCTTCAATGGGAATTCCGGAACTTAGAAAAACAATTGCAGAAAAGCTTTGTACTGAAAACAGGCTTGATGTAACTGAAGACAATATCCTGGTAACACCAGGAGCAAAACAGGCCATTTTTGAGATAATGATGTCGGTTCTTGATGATAATGATGAAGCGATTCTGTTTGATCCAGCGTGGGTCTCCTATGATCCATGTGTCAAGTTTGCAGGTGCAAACAGCGTATGGGTTCCAACAGATCCCGATAATGGATTTATGCCTGAAGATGTATCTGAATACATAACACCAAAGACCCGCATCATAGTTGTAAATAGTCCATGTAATCCTACAGGCGGGGTATATGATAGGGATGTGCTTAAGCAGATTGCAGATGTAGCTATAGACAATGACCTGTTTGTCCTCTCTGATGAGATATATGAAAAGATAATTTATGAAAGAGAACATGTAAGTATCGGATCGATGGATGGCATGGAGGAGAGAACCATTACTGTAAATGGCTTTTCAAAAGCTTATGCAATGACTGGTTGGAGGCTTGGGTATGCATGTGCCCCTCCTGAGATCCTTAAAGGCCTGTTAAAAATTCATTCGCATTCTGTAAGCAGTGCTACAACATTTGCCCAGTATGGTGGAGTAGCAGCACTTACAGGTGATCAGGAACCTGTAAGTGAAATGGTCCGGGAATTCAGGACAAGACGTGATATTCTGTTAGATGGGTTGAATTCGCTGGGAATCAGATGCAAAAAGCCTGACGGTGCATTTTACGCATTTGCTGATGTAAGCGATTACGGCACCGGTGATGAGGTTGCAGAAGAGATGTTGTCAAAAGCGCATGTGGCAGTTACGCCAGGATCTGCTTTTGGAGAAAGTGGAAAAGATTTTATCCGTATATCTTATGCAACATCTCAGTCAAGGATACATGAAGCTCTAGAAAGAATTGAAAGCATTCTTTAAAGTTCTTGATTTATTTCTATACTTACAAATCTTTTTTTATTATCCTTCATCATTTGTCAGTTGAATAACGGTCAATGATTTCTTTAATAATCTTACCACTGCTGCAAATATCACATTCCCGGAATTTAGAAACACGAACAACCTTTATATCAAACCCTTTTTCCTTCAGTGTTTTTTCAAGTTCCTGCTGGTCAAAATGCTGATCATGTCCCAATGCAATGATGTCTGGATTAATTTTTCTTAGTGGTTCAAATATATCATGCTTACTTCCTGCAATTGCTCTGTCAACAACTTTTAGTTCATTTACCATCATTACGCGCTGTTTTGTAGGTATTATAGGTCTGGGCTTATGTTTGATCATGGATTCCCATGCAACAATTACGAATAGTTCATCTCCCAGCTTTTTTGCTTCAGTAAGATAGTGCACATGTCCCGGATGTAAAATATCAAATGTACCTGTTGCAAGCACCCTTGTCAAAAAAATCACCGTTTGGAAGATAGTCAATGTATTTGGATTAATAGATTTTACAGGATTTACTGCTATAGGTTATAAAGATAAATAAATTTATTGACATAACCAAAATTATAGAAACAAGTATTGTAAAAACGGCGTTATCTTTTTATCAATATCCGGTCTAATTATTAATAAGAAAACATTTTTATTAAGCCATATTTACCGATGCAAGGGTCAGATGTTGAATTTTGGGGATACTGAACTATGAATATTAAAATCAGGGATTTTTGTGAATTACTGTTTGGAGACCTGCAGAATGGTATATGGGTGGTTGATAAAAATGGATCTGTTGTTTTTGCTAATAGCTCGATGAAAAGATTTCTTGGTATTGAAGATAATAATAGATCTATGGGAATTTTTGATAAATATTTATCTCAACAGTCTTTAAATGGAGTTGTATATTATGATAGACTGGCAGTAAAGGTAAAGACACTGCTTCAGGTAATTCCATTTGAAAATATGACAATGGAGACCACCTCTGGAAACCATCTATATGGCAGTGGTATGTTGATACCCTATCTTGATGAAAATAGCAATTATAGTGGATTTTTTGGCGTTCTTGAAAACATCAAGAGCTGTCAGAATGAAAAGGAATTTTTTGGCTCAAAAAAAAGTTCGGAGAAAAAACTGCAATCCGTTTATAGGAACAGTCCTGTAGTAGCTTTTCTCTGGAGTGCTGAAAAGGACTGGCCTGTAAAGTATGTTTCTGAGAACATATCCCAGTTTGGATACATTGCTGAAGAGTTAATGTCTGGAAATCTCAAGTATGGTGATCTAATTCATCCGGAAGATATTGATAAGGTCAGGAATGAAGTAGCAAGATATGAATCTGAAGGAAAAACGTTCTTTTCTCAGGAATATAGAATATTAACCAAAAAGGGAAAAGTAAGATGGGTTATTGAAAGATCTCTGATAGAACGTAATGAAGATGGAATACCGATTCATTTTCAGGGTATAATAATTGATATAACTGAACGCAAGAAAGCAGAAAAGGCACTTGAAGAATCTGAAAAAAAATTCAGGGCTCTTTTTGAAAATGCAAATGATGCTATTCTATTACATGATCTTGATGGCAATTTTCTGGAAGTGAACAAAGTAGCCTGCAGTAAACTTGGATATGCAAGAGATGAATTATTGAAAATGAATATTAAAGATTTCATTTCTCCAGAATGTACTCTTACTGCTTATGAAATGATTAAAAAAGCAAAAGATGATAAACATTCGGTATTTGAAGTTGTTCATGTGCGTAAGGATAACTCTACTTTCCCTGCAGAATTGAGTACCAGCCATTTCAGGTATCATGGAAAATCTGTAATTCTTTCAATATGCAGAGACATCTCAGAAAGAAAGCAGGCAGAGAAGAAACTGAAAAAGTATGCTGATGAGCTTGAGCGCTCAAATGAGCTAAAAGATCTGTTTACAGATATTCTTCGACATGATCTTCTAAACCCTGCAGGAATAATCGACGGTTTTACAGAAACGGTTCTGGAAATGGAAAATAATGAAACAAAGATCGAGATTCTGCAGAAAATAAGGAACAACAATAAAAAAATCATTCATATGATAGAAAGTGCTTCAGAGTTTGCACGTCTGGAAACCATGGATGATATTGAATTTAAAAAGATTGATATCTGCAGTTTAATTGACGATGTAATTGAGAATTTTGAGCAAGATATTTCTCAAAAGAATATGGATGTTGAATTTATTTCCACTCAGAAATGTTATGCTTTGGCTAATGAGGTCATTGAAGATGTATTCTCGAATCTGTTGTCCAACGCCATCAAATATAGCCCTGAAGGTAGTAAGATATTGATTGAAATAGCTGATAAAGACGATTACTGGAAAGTTCAGGTGATAGATGAAGGAGTGGGTATTCCCGATGAACATAAATTGCATATATTTGATCGGTTCAAAAGAGCTGCTAAAGGTGGAGTGAAAGGAACGGGATTGGGGCTTGCTATAGTAAAAAGAATTGTTGAACTTCATAAAGGAGAGTATGGGGTTGAGGATAATCCGAAGGGGAAAGGAAGTAAATTCTGGATAACCCTAAAAAAGTATACCTGATCTGCCTGAATATTCATAATTGTTTATAAGAATGGATATGTTACTAAAAAATCTCATGGACATTAATCATGAAAAAATCAAGCAACAAGGGAAATGGAAATATTGAGAATTTATCTGACAGGATATTAGATCATATTTTGACGGGAATATGGGCTGTTGATGAAAACGATTTGATTGTTTACTTCAACCATGCTATGGAAAAAATTTCTGGAATATCAAAAGAAGAAATCATTGGTTCAAAGATCATGAACTATATTGATGAAAATGTACTCCAGGATGAAGGTCATTTCAGAGAAATGTTCCTTAGAGCAAAATATTCGAGGGAAATAACTAGATACCGGGCAATTCCAATGACCACTCCTGCCGGCAATCTGATCTACCAGAGTGGAGTACTTATTCCTCTCATTGGAGATACCGGTAACTATACGGGAATGATAGGAACAGTTGAAGATGTTACCGGACAGGACCTTGAAGAACAAATCACAAAAGTTAAACCGGAAACTGAAAAAACACTGGAATCTATCTATAGAAATAGTCCTGTAGTAGCTTTTCTCTGGAGTGCTGAAAAGGATTGGCCGGTAAAATACGTTTCTGAAAACATTTCCCAGTTTGGATACAGGCCAGATGAATTCACATCAGGAAAACTACTATATGGAGATATAATTCATCCAGAAGATGTAAAAAAAGTCCGGTCAGATATTTCAAGAATAGAAATTGAGGACCAGATGTATTTTACAAAGGAATATCGGATACTTACCAAACAATCTGATATACGCTGGGTTACTGAAAGATCAATGCTTGTCAGAAATCGGCATGGTGAACCTGTATATTATCAGGGGATAATTATTGATATTACCGAAAGAAAACTGGCTGAAGAGGCTCTTAAAGATTCCGAAAAAAAATATCGATTGATCTTTGAAAATTCACCACTGGGTATCTTTCATTTTGATTCAAATGGAGTTGTAACACACTGCAATGAAAAACTTGCTGATATTCTGGGAATATCAAAAGACGAAATCATTGGGTTTGATATGATTCGATCCCTTAAGGACGAGAGCATGAGGAAAGCTTTTGAAGCTGTATTTTCCAGAAAGCCTGGACATTATGAAGGATATTATCAGGCTGTTACGGGAAGTAAATATACACCAATAAAGGCTGATTTCAGCCCAAATATTGCAGAAGACGGTTCTCTTCTTGGCGGAGTTGGAATTATTGGAGATATCAGTGAAAGAAAAAAGGCAGAGGATGCACTCAGGGCATCAGAGCAAAAATACTCGAGCCTGGTGGAGAAAAGCAATGATGGAATTGTAATTCTTCAGGACTATATACTAAAATTTGCAAATAACAAGATGGCTGAAATACTGGGATATTCTAAAGAAGAAATCACAGGCAAATCCATGTCATCGTTTATACCTGAAAAATACAGGGATATGGTTCTGGAAAGATATGAAAAAAGGATAAAAAAAGATCCAAATATTCCTAATAAGTATGAAATAGAACTTATTTCTAAAAGTGGAGAATATGTCCCTGTTGAGATCAATGCATCATTTATTGAGCATGAGGATAGGCCTGCAGATATGGCGATTATACGGGACATTACAGAAAGAAAAAAGGCTGAAGAGGAGCTGAAAAAATATACCGAAGAACTAGCAAGGGCAAATGAAGAACTCAAATCGCTTGACAAAATGAAAGATGAGTTCTTATCCAATGTCAGCCATGAACTAAAGACACCACTGGTTTCCATCAAAGGATATGCAGAAATTCTGTATGAAGAAACGGTTGGTACTCTTAACAATGGACAGAAAAATTCTCTAGCCAAGATTGTACGTAATTCTGAAAGACTTATGAGAATGGTCAATTCTCTGTTATTTATCAGTGCTGCAGAAGGGGAGGGAGTGGAGTATAAATCTGAAAAGGTAAATATTCAGATCCTCATTGATGAGGTTATAGAAGATATCTCATTGCAGGCAAAGTCCAAGAATATGAAGATCGAAAAGAAAGTATCTTCAGATCTTCCGCCTGTTTTTGGAGATAAAGAAAAACTGGCAGATATGCTCATCAATATACTGGATAATTCTCTAAAATTTACTCCTGAGGAAGGAAAGATTTCAATTTCTGCTTCAGAAGATAAAGGTAGTTTACATATCATTATTTCTGATAGTGGAATAGGCATTCCTGATGAACTGATACCCTACCTGTTTAAAAAATTCTATCAGGTTGATGCATCTATCAGAAGAAAATATGGAGGAACTGGACTGGGACTGTATATATGTAAGAACATTGTTGAAGCTCATGGAGGAAAGATGTGGATCGAAAGTGTGGAAGGGGTTGGAACAACAGTTCACGTCATGTTGCCTGGCAATAGTAGATAGACAGATTGAATAATATTGCTATGTATATTTGAAAGTATTTTTATTGTATTAGAATTTAAGTAAAGGATGTCTGTTTAATTCATAATCAGTATGAGATATTTGATACAATTAAAGGTATCAACTGGAAATTAACTGTAATATCTCGTATGTTTGTTACCTGGAGAGGACTTCAATATGGTAAAAAAAACAATCCATGATATCAATAGAAAGATCAGAGATGGAAACGTCAATGTAGTAACTGCAGAAGAAATGGTTGATATTGTAAGGGAGCTTGGTGCAGAGAATGCAGCAAAGGAAGTTGATGTTGTTACAACCGGTACATTCGGTGCGATGTGTTCATCAGGAGCCTGGTTGAATCTGGGACACTCTGATCCTCCTATTAAAATGGAAAAGGTGTGGCTTAATGATGTTGAGGCCTATACAGGTGTTGCAGCAGTGGATGCATATATTGGTGCTACACAGTTATCTATTTCACAGGGTATGGAATACGGAGGAGCACATGTTATAGAAGATCTAATAAGCGGAAAATCCGTTGATGTTCATGCAACTGCTTATGGTACAGACTGTTATCCCAGGAAAGTTCTGGATACCACTATTACGATAGATGATCTTAATCAGGCAACGATGTTAAATCCCCGCAACGCATACCAGAAATACAATGTTGCCACTAACAGCTCCAATCGCACTCTTAACACATATATGGGTGTATTGCTACCGAATAATGGAAATGTGACATTTTCAGGTGCCGGTGTTCTGTCCCCGCTATTTAATGATCCCAATTATGAAACTATCGGAACTGGAACTCGAATCTTTCTTGGAGGCGGACAGGGTTATATTACAGGAAATGGAACACAGCATGATCCGACAAATAATTTTGGAACCCTGATGGTACAGGGAGATATGAAGAGCATGGATCCTGAATACATAAGAGCAGCAACATTTACTGGCTACGGTACTTCCCTTTATGTTGGAATAGGTGTCCCAATACCTGTGCTCAATGAGGATATAGCCAGGGCAACTGCAGTAACAGATGATGATATTATTACGAATGTACTTGATTATGGGGTACCCAGCCGTAATAGACCTGTTATACGTAAGGTATCCTACGGGGAATTGAAATCGGGATCAATTGATATAAACGGAGAAGAAGTTCCTGCCTCTTCACTTTCCAGTTTCAGAACAGCAAGAAAAATATCAAGGCAGTTGAAGCAGTCTATTTCAAGTGGAGAATTTTTTGTAAGTATGCCTGTAGATAGATTATCCAGTACTGGCTTTTCAAAACCCATGAAACAGACAAGCGTAAATCCGCTTGTTGGAGACATCATGTCCACTTCTGTGGTAACTATCAGGCAAAGTGCCAGTACATATGAAGCAGCAAAGAAAATAATGGACTGTTCATTCAATCACCTTCCAGTGGTTTCTGATGAGAATGTAATTGTGGGTATAGTGACTTCCTGGGACATTTCAAAAGCTGTTGCCCAGAAAAAATTTGATTTTGTTGAGGATATTATGACCCGCAATGTGGTTACTGCTACACCGGATGAAGCAATTGATATTGCTGCATATCGCCTTGATCAGAATCTTGTTTCTGCATTGCCTATTGTAGATAATCAAAAACGTGTGATTGGTATAATCACAAGTGATGATATCAGTAAACTTCTTGCAAGGAGAGGGAATTTATGAAAATCAGAATTAACATTTCATCGGATGTTGTTGGACAGCCCATAGTTGCAGAATCTATCATAGAGACTGGAACTCTGCTGAACATTTCTCAGGCACATTTCGATTCTACAAGAGGAGAAATTGTAGCTGATGTTGCAGATGATGAATTCATTCGTATTAAAAAAGCTTTGACAAATCGTGGAGCAGAAGTGGTTGTTCTTGATACGCCTATCATACATGATGAGGAAGAATGTGTGGATTGTGGTGCCTGTATATCTGTATGTCCTGTGAATGTATTCTCATTTGATGATGAATGGGAGCTCAAGGTGGATAAAGAAAAATGTATTCAATGTGGTACATGTATTCAGATGTGTCCTCATGATGCTTTAACTCTTGAGAGATGAAAATTTTATGAAAGAGTACTTCCAGATAAAAGAAACTGCTGTTACAATAATCGCAGATGAAAGATCACACATCGATGCTGCAAAAAAAGCTATTATATCCCATCGTGATCTGCTTGAGAGATTTATCTATAGTGAGCCATATTTTAAAATTGCTATGGAACCATACGATGTTCCTGAGAATGCACCGGAGATCGTCAAAAGGCTTGCAGAGGCAGGAAATATCATGAGCATTGGTCCAATGAGTGCCATAGCAGGTACAATTTCTTCTCTTGCAGTTGAATCAATGATTGATGAGGGTGCTACTTATGCAATAGTAGATAATGGAGGAGATATAGCTCTTGTAAATGATAGAGAAGTTGTGATTGGGGTCTATGCAGGCCAATCGCAATTCAAAAATCTTGCATTCTTGATCCCGCCAAAAGATAAAATAACAGGTGTTTGTACCTCTTCAGGAACAGTTGGACCTTCCATAAGTTTTGGTTTTGCAGATGCTGCTATTGTATTTTCTGATAATGTGTCTCTGGCGGATTCTGCAGCTACTGCGCTTGGTAACAGCACAGATATCAATTCCGAAAATATTGAAACTGCATTTGAAGTGTTGAATGTACCAAATATAGAAGGTGCGGTATTGATACAGGACGATAAGATGGGAATATATGGTCAGGTCCCTGAAATTGTAAAAGCAGATATAAAATATGATTGTATTACTAAAGCCTGAGAATATTGTTTTATCTCAAAATTGTTCGAAGCTAGTTAGTTATACTGGGATGTATATTTATTAAAGTAGAATTAATATGTTAATATCTTATATACCGGTGATCACATGAATATGGATAGCAGACAACTTGATGAAAGAAAGGTCAGGATGATTCTGGCTGTAGTATCGGTGGTTATAATCGCTGCTATTCTTATTTATGCACTGCTTCCATATATCAATGCCTTTTTTGGAGGGTTTATCTTGTTTGTTTTATTCAAACCTCTATTTACTTTTCTTCATTTCAGGCTTGGTATCAGAAAACAAATATCAGCTCTGGTAGTACTTTTTACAACCATTGTTCTGGTTATTTTTCCTTCTTATTTCCTGGTAAAAATGGTGGCTGCCGAATTTCAGTATGCGATTGCAAACATATCAATTGTTGTTGATTATGTTGCTGTAATTGATGAAATGTTTCCTCAACTGGGAGTTCAGGAAACTGTAAATGAACAAATTGGAAATATAGAAGGAGCTATTACCGCATTTTTGATGGATATCCCCCAGCGTCTGTTCCATATTGGAATAATTCTTACAATAATGTATTTTCTTCTTTATTACCTTCTGGTCAGTGAAGAAAGTGTGATGAAAACCATCTATCGTGTTGTTCCATTTCATGATGAACACGTGGCAGAATTATTTAATGAATTCAAAAAAATAGTTAATACCACAGTTATTGCAGCCGGTGTAGTTGCAGTTGTGCAGGGTGGGTTGTTGATTATTGCATTCCTGATATTTGATATTGAAGGTGCTTATTTCTGGGGGTTCATAACAGGTATTCTTTCAATTCTACCTGTTGTTGGTCCGACTCTTGTGTGGTTCCCGGCGGGTGTATTTCTGATAATTCAGGAGAATTATATAGCTGGGCTTGGAATATTTATTTTTGGGATAATATTAAGTAACGTTGACAATTTGATAAGACCATTTATTGGTCATAAGATAGGGCAGATCCATCCTTTTATTACTTTACTTGGAATTTTTATTGGTGTTTCTCTGTTTGGACTAATAGGACTCATAATCGGTCCGCTACTTCTTATGTACTTTGTCCTTATGGTGCAGATGTTTTATGAGGAGTATATGCAGCAAAGGGAAGAATGCAAGCAATGATATCATGTAATTTGCAGAATCATATCCAATAAAACCTGAAATATAAGGTCATATATACCAGTCCATCTATAGTTTTATTATAGTTATACTGCAATTATTCACAATAGAAGATGTTGCAAATGATAGACGAAATGAGTTCAAAAGAGAGATTTATCAATGCTCTCAACGGAAAGGAAACGGATCGAGTTCCATATGGATATCTATGGTTTGGGGCTGGAAATAATGTTCTAAGACAGATGGATGCCACAATGGATGATGTATATAGATCTGCTTCTGGTATTGCACAGGCACAGATACTTGCAAGGAAAATGTACCATCATGACAATGTGATGGCTCCATGGGGTTGTTTGCTGGTGGAAGCTGAAGCTCTTGGAACGAAAATAAAGTTAAAGTCCAATGGTTATCCAGTAATAGCTGAATATGCATTAAACTCTGCGGATGAGTTTGCAGGTGTTGATCCTGATATCATTAACAGCTCGGAGAGAATTGAGACCATTAAAGAAGCAATCTCTATTCTTAAAAAGGAAATCGGAGATGAAGTTTTTATTGCAGGGTCAATGATGTCTCCTCTAATGCTTGCACATCAGTTAATTAAAGGAGATCAGATGTACTATGATCTTATTCAGAATCCCGATAGTTTCCATTCACTCCTTGATATTCTGACCCACAGCTGTATCCTGTTTGCGGACTGTCTGCTTGAATCGGGTGCAGATGGTGTTTTTGTAGAAAATGGGGGAAGTACAGCTGATCTGTTCAGTCCGGAAATGGCAAACGAATTCGGGACTTATTATACAAAAAAACTGTACTCCCATGTACAGAAAAACCATGGTTATGTCATCTCTCACAACTGTGCAGTTCATGCATTTTATGATCAGGAAATGGATTTAAAACCTGATGCATTAAATTTTGCATTTGGAGATGTCAAATCTCTGAAAAATAAATATGGGGTTGAATGTGAAAAGCTGCACAATCATAAAAATATGGGTTGCAAGCAGAGGTACTGTTTCAACGATCTGAGAAATATGATGAATAAAGATATCTGCCTGATGGGAAATATTACCCCTGGTGTATTTTTCTCTGATTCGGATAAAGATATTAAATTTGAAGTGGACAGTTGTCTTAACAATGCTGATAAAAACAGGTTTATATTATCTACAGGCTGTGAAATTCCATTGAATACCCCACTGGAAAAGATGGATGAACTCTGGCGTGTGATAAATTCACATTGGCTATGAAAATGTAATTTATATCTCTATTTGAGATCATGGTTTTTAGAAGTTGTTTATAACTAAAGATCAATTTAATTATATCAAATTCAGGAGTTATTGGTATGAAAAAAATCTCTTATCAAATTAGCTTTGGTTTAATGATACTGATAATAGGGGTGCTTCTTCTTCTTAGGACAACCGGTATTTATGATACCGGAGAGTTATTGATCTATACTCCTTCTTTATTTGTTCTTTTTGGAATATATATACTTATAAGAAGCAGGTTTAGACGTGTGGGAACCCCCTTCTTTTTGATTGTATTGTTTGGAACCTTTCAGCTAATTGTTCTGGAAATAGTAACTGTGGACACTATTCAGGACTGGTGGCCATTGTTAATTATTCTGGCTGGGTTGTGGATACTGATCAGAAAATTGCGCTTCTCTTCTGAAGAAAAGGAAGATCGAAGTAACAGTGATAGAACCAAAATACGCTCAATTCTGGGAGGAGTTGAAAATATAAATACATCCAATAATTTTAAAGGGGGAGAAATTTTTACTCTTTTTGGAGGAGCAGAACTCAATCTGAAACTGGCAGAGGTTAAGGATACCAGTGAAATAAAGATAGTTGTTCTTTTTGGAGGTACTGAGATCATAGTTCCTGAAAATTGGAATGTTAACATTGATGTATTCCCCATTCTTGGTGGCGTTGAAGATAAAAGGTCCGTAGTTAATGCAGATAAAGAAAAACCTGACCTGAAGATTACTGGCTTTGTGGGTTTTGGCGGTTTTACACTGAAAAACTAAGTATTGCTTTTTATCATACAGCATTTTAATTTTTATTTGACAATAATACTTATTTGAGATTCAAACATTACAGTAAATATAACAATGCCCTCCATAAGAATTGAAAACAGAACCATAGAATATGAACTGATATTTTCCAGCCGCAAAAAGACAATCGGGCTTCAAATAGATGCAAACAATCATCTTATTGTAAGGGCACCACAATCCCTTTCAGAAAAACAGGTAAATGATCTGCTAAATCAAAGATCAAAATGGATCATTTCAAATCTTGACGGCTCATCTCAGATGAGTAAAAATCATGAAAAGAAGTTTGTTGATGGTGAAATTTTTTTGCTGAAAGGTCAGAGTTATTCATTGAAGATTGACTTTAATACTTCAGAGGGAGGAATAGTTGAGATTAAAGATGATCAACTTATTGTATCGATTTCTCCTACAATCTCCAGATATGGCCAAAGTGTTTTTATCCGCAATCTTCTCATTGATTTTTACAGAAAAGAAGCAGAAAAAACTATCTTTGAAAGAATAAAATACTATCTCAAATTCTTTGATTCAGAGCCTGCTTCTATAAAAATAAAATACATGAAAAGCAGATGGGGCAGCTGCTCCGGGCAGAACAGGCTGAGCTTTAATATGAGGATCATTATGGCCAAAGTTGATGTAATTGATTATCTGATAGTGCACGAGTTATGTCATCTGAAACATAAAAATCATTCCCGCAAATTCTGGAATTCAGTTAAAGCTATATTGCCTGATTATGAAAAGAGAAAGAAATGGTTAAGAGAGAATGAATATCTTCTGCAGCTGTGAATCAGCGACCTTGAGGAAAATTGATACCATGTTATACTGTCTACTTTTATCAATTTCTATTTGGTAATTTGACAAAGTTAAATGAATCGACTGGTAGTTTCATGCAATTATTTTGAATCGAATATAAAGATATAAATAATATAATTCTTTTTTTTTACAAATTAATTTGTGTTTTTTCATATTTATTAGTGTAATATTGTAAATGTATCATGTAAGAACAATTAGATAATGCTATAAACATAAATTAAATAGCAGGAAATCGATGGTAAAGCCTAATTTTAATTTAATAACCCAGGTGAAAAAAATATGTCTTCGATGTTGGATAAGTTTGTAAACAGATCAGATTTTGATTCTTATCAGGACTTTAAGAATAATTTTAAGATAATTGTTCCAGAAAATTTTAATTTTGCTTATGATGTAGTTGATGTTTATGCAAATCAAGAGCCTGACAAACTGGCTATGATATGGTGCAATGATAATAATAAAGAACAATTCTTTACTTTCAAAGAACTCGAAGAATACAGCAATAAAGCGGCCAATGTATTCAGTAAGTTAGGGGTTAAGAAAGGCGATAATGTAATGCTGACATTAAAGAGCCGCTATGAATTCTGGTTTTGTCTTCTTGGACTTCACAGAATAGGCGCTATAGCTGTACCTGCCACTCACATGCTAACTTCCAAAGATCTGGAATACAGGTTTGAACGTGGTAATATAAAAATGATAGTTAGTGTCAGTGAGAATGAACTGCTCGACCATATTGATCAGGCAGACAATAATACCAATGGGATCGTAAAATATAAAGCATCACTTGGGGGCAATAGGGCTGGATGGATTGATTTTCTTGATGAGATAGGTAACGCGTCATCTGAATTTGATCGCCCTGTCGGTAACCAGGCAACTTCAAATGAAGATATATCCCTGATGTATTTTTCATCGGGAACTACAGGGCTTCCAAAAATGGTTGAACATAATTTCACCTATCCTCTTGGTCACATAATTACTGCAAAATACTGGCAGAACGTGGAAGATGAGGGACTACATTATACTGTTGCAGATTCAGGCTGGGCTAAGTGTGTTTGGGGTAAAATTTATGGTCAGTGGATATGTGGAAGTGCTGTATTTGTATATGATTATGAACGTTTTGATGCACAGAATATGCTTGAGAAAGCTGCAAAATATGGTGTAACTACATTTTGCGCTCCGCCTACAATATATAGATTCCTGATCAAGGAAAATCTGGATGATTATAATTTCAGCAGCTTAAAGTACTGTGTGGTTGCAGGTGAGCCCTTAAATCCTGAAGTGTATGAAAAGTTCTATAAGTATACAGGCATTAAGCTGATGGAAGGTTTTGGTCAAACAGAGACAATCGTCACAATTGCTACTTATCCCTGGATGGAACCAAAACCAGGTTCAATGGGTAAACCATCTCCTGAATATACCATAGAACTGCTGAATCCTGAAGGAAAACCATGTGGTGCTGGTGAAGAAGGAGAAATTGTCATCAATACCAGAGATGGTATCCCAATTGGAATATTTTGCGGCTATCGTTCAGATACTGAAAAGACAAATTCAGTGTGGAATGATGGTTATTATCATACCGGTGATATGGCATGGATGGATGAAGATGGATATTACTGGTTTGTAGGAAGGTCGGATGATATTATCAAAACATCCGGGTACCGTGTTGGACCCTTTGAGGTAGAAAGTGCACTGATAGAACATCCCTGCGTGCTGGAATGTGCTATAACAGGTGTGCCGGATGAGATCCGGGGACAGATTATTAAGGCATCTATTATATTAGCTAAAGGATATACTCCGGATGACGAACTTAAAAAAGAGCTCCAGGAACATGTGAAAAGTGTTACAGCACCTTACAAGTATCCACGTGTCATAGAATTTGTAGATGAGTTACCAAAAACAATTAGCGGTAAGATACGCAGGGTGGAAATACGTGAACATGATTCTGAAAGTTCCAGGAAAGATGAATTGAAAAGCATGTAAATTTTAGATATGAAGCAAGGGTTATAATATGCTAGCAAAATCCGATACTAAAGAGCCATACCCCGTAATACATATAATTGAATGCAAAGGATGTGGTCGTTGTGTTCCTGATTGTCCAAAAAGTGTTCTTGAATTGAGTAACCAACTCAATGAAAGGGGCTATCATTACATTGTATATTCGGGGACAGGATGTACTGGTTGTGGAAATTGTTATTATACCTGTCCTGAACCGTCTGCAATAGAAGTGCATATACCAATCAAGGAAAAGTAATATTCAGGAGATCTACTTATGGCGACACAATTGATCAAAGGTAATTCTGCAGTTATAATCGGTGCATTATATGCAGGATGTGACTGTTTCTTTGGCTACCCTATAACTCCTGCAAGTGAAATACTTCATGAAGCATCTGCTCACTTTCCAAAATTAGGGCGAAAATTTGTTCAGGCGGAATCCGAAGAAGCTGCAATAAATATGGTCTATGGAGCAGCAGCTGCCGGTCATAGAACAATGACCGCTTCTTCAGGACCTGGTATCAGTCTAAAGCAGGAAGGAATATCTTATCTGGCAGGAGCAGAACTTCCTTCTGTGATAGTTGATATAATGAGAGCAGGTCCAGGACTTGGAAACATTGGACCGGAACAGGGCGACTATACTCAGGTAGTAAAAGGAGGAGGCCATGGGAATTTCAGAAATATTGTTCTTGCTCCCAACTCAGTTCAGGAAATGTGTGATATGACAATAAAAGCATTTGAACTATCCTTCAAGTACCGCAATCCTGCCTTTGTGCTTGCAGACGGAGTTCTTGGACAGATGGTTGAGCCTCTAAAGTTCCCGGAAACTGCAGTCAAACCTGAACCGGATACTTCATGGGCTGTATGCGGTAATGCAGAAACCCGGCAGAACCTGGTGAGTTCTATATTCCTTGATTTCGACCAGCTTGAAGAATTCAATTTCCAGCTACAAAAAAAATATGAGTTAATTAAGGATAAAGAAGTGGATTATGAAGAATACCATGTTGAAGATGCGTCCATAGTACTGGTTTCCTATGGAATAAGCAGCCGTATTTGCAGGTCTGCAGTTGATGTTGCACGTAAAGAAGGGCTGAAAGTAGGATTGTTCAGACCAAAGACGCTATTCCCATTCCCTGAAAAAGAACTAAAGAAAATAGCAGATTCACATGAATGTACTTTTATTTCTGTAGAAATGAGCAATGGACAGATGAAAGAAGATATTATCCTGGCCACCAGATTCACAAGACCGGTTGAACTTGTTAACCGAATGGGTGGAAATCTTATTACACTGGATGAGGTAATGGATTGTATATATAAAGTTGCAGGTAAGGAGGAATAAAATGACTGAAAAAGTCCTTAAAAGACCGGATTCAATGTATGCTGAATTTACACGCAAAGGAGGCGCTGCTCCTACTGCAACTCATTACTGTCCTGGATGTGGGCATGGTATTATCCATAAGCTTATAGCTGAAGCAATGGATGAACTGGAAATACAGAATCGCAGTGTGATGATTAGTCCTGTAGGCTGTGCAGTATTTGCATACTATTATTTTGACTGTGGAAATCTACAGGTAGCACATGGCAGGGCTCCTGCTGTAGGTACTGGAATGTCCAGGGCAAGGGATGATTCCATAGTTATGGCATATCAGGGAGATGGAGACCTTGCATCCATAGGATTGAATGAAACTATCCAGGCAGCCAATCGCGGAGAAAAAATTGCAGTTTTCTTTGTTAATAATACAGTATACGGAATGACTGGCGGGCAGATGGCACCAACTACTATGATAGGTGAAAAGACAGTTACCTGTCCTGAGGGAAGATGTGCAGAAGAAGCCGGATATCCACTGCACATGGCAGAGCTACTGAATGAGCTGAAAGCACCTGTATTCATTGAACGTGTTTCTGTTTCAGATATATCTCACATAAAAAAAGCTAAAAAAGCTGTAAAAAAGGCATTGCAGGTTCAGAAAGAGGAGAAAGGATATACTTTTGTGGAATTTCTTGCAGCTTGCCCTACAAATCTTAGGCAAAGCAGTGAACAGAGTATAAGGTTCATAAATGAAGAGGTGGAAAAAGAATTTCCTCTCAAGAACTTCCGAGATCTGTCTGAGCAGGTACAGCCAATTATAAGAGGCAAAAGCGATTTTTCAAAAGAAGCGCTTGACAGTATATTTGATCTGGAGCATGATTCTTCAATGGATTCAATGGATACTCCAGATTTTGACCAGATTGGTGTTAAAATAGCAGGCTTTGGAGGGCAGGGTGTACTTAGCATGGGCTTAATACTGGCCCGTGCAGCCTGTGATGAACAGCTTCATGTTTCCTGGTATCCTTCCTATGGTCCCGAGCAGAGAGGAGGAACATCAAATTGCTCTGTAATAATTTCAGGCAGCTCCATTGGCTCACCGGTAGTTTATCAGCCCGATATCCTGGTTGCCTTCAATCGTCCCTCTTTAGAAAAGTTTGCAAAGGATGTGAAGAAAGACGGAGTTATAATCTATGATTCTACTGTTGGAGACTGTGATGCTATCGTTCCTGAAGGAGTAACTTCAATATCAGTACCTGCAACCAGAATAGCAATGGAAGCAGGCTCCAAAAAAGGAGCAAATACAGCTATGTTGGGAGTAATGCTGGCTATAGGCAGAACCCGACTGTCAGATGATGCATTTAATAGAGCAATTGAAGAAACTTTTGCGCATAAACCAAAGCTTATATCTCTTAATCAGAAGATTCTCAATGCTGCTACTGAATGGACAAAAAACAATGTGAAATAAGCTCCTGAAAAAATTCACGAGCTTTTTTCTAACTTTATCTATTTTTGCAACAGTTTTTGTGCCATTTCTCTCAATTTGAACTTCTGCACTTTACCACTGGCTGTCATTGGATATTCATCAACGATGAAGACATGTTTTGGAACTTTGTACCTTGCGATCTTACTGATAGCATAATCCCTGATATCAGCTTCTGTGAGATCTGAATTATCCTGCAGTATGACAAAGGCACCAACGATCTCACCGTATTTATCGTCAGGAATGCCAATAACCTGTGCATCTTTAATTCCAGGGACTGTGTAGAGGAATTCTTCAATCTCTTTTGGGTAAATGTTTTCTCCACCACGGATGATCATATCCTTGATTCTGCCGGTAATGCTGTAATAACCATCTTTATCCATGATGGCAAGATCTCCGCTGTGCAGCCATCCGTCTTCATCAATTGTTTTTTGAGTCATTTCCGGCATTTTGTAATATCCTTTCATAACATTGTATCCTCTGCAGCAGATCTCTCCTGGCTTATCAGGACCCAGTGTTTCACCGGTTTCAGTATCAATTATTTTAACTTCTATTTCAGGCAATGCGGTACCCACAGTATTTACTCTTTTTTCCAGTGGATCATCGGTACTTGTTTGTGTAAATACTGGAGAGGCTTCAGTCAATCCATAAGCAATTGTGATTTCGTCACAGTTCATATCATTCATTACTTTTTTCATAGATTCGGTGGGGCATGGAGAACCTGCCATAATTCCAGTTCTGAGTGAGGAGAGATCGAACATTTCAAACATTGGATGAGAGAATTCTGCGATAAACATTGTAGGAACGCCATAGAGTGCAGTACATTTTTCTTTCTGTACAGCTGCAAGGACCATCAGCGGATCAAAGTTCTCTATCATTACCAGTGTCCCTCTATGTGTTAAAGTTGCCAGTACACCAAGTACAATTCCAAAACAGTGGAACAGAGGTACCGGCAGACATAATCTGTCTTTTTCTGTGAATTTTTGGCGTTCTCCAATATAATATCCATTATTCAGTATATTTTTATGTGTCAGCATCACTCCTTTTGGAAAACCAGTTGTTCCGGAGGTATATTGCATATTTATAACGTCGTCACTTTTAAGTGAATTTTTGATATGATTTAACTTATCGTCAGTGAAGGTATTTCCAAGGAGGAGAAGTTCATTGGTGTTATACATTCCACGATGTTTTTCCTGGCCAACAAATATTACACTTTTCAGTTCCGGAAATTCACTACTTTTGAGATGACCTCTGGGTTGTGTCTTTAGTTCCGGAACCAGCTCATATATGGTCTGAATATAATTCACATCTCTGAACCCATCTATGATTGCAAGTGCTTTCATATCGGACTGTTTGATCACATAGGCAATTTCATGGCTTCTATATGCAGTATTGACCGTTACAAGTACAACACCTATCTTTGCAGTTGCAAATAAAAATGTCAGCCAGTCAGGTACATTTCTGGCCCAGATCCCCATGTGATCTCCTTTATTCAGTCCAATTGCAAGCAAACCCTTTGCCAGTCTGTTAACTCTTCTATTGAATTCTCCATAGGTAAACTTTAGATCTCTGTCAGGATAAACAATAAATTCATGATCAGGGTCTTCGTTGACCATTTGTTCAAAAATATCTGCAATTGTTTCTTCTGTAAACTGCATTATATAATCTCCAGCTATTCTTTTGCGTTTTTCCATGTAATATTGTCTTCTGGAATCATATGCTCCATCAGCACTTCTCTAATCTTACCTTTTATTGGAACTGCTTTTTTATTCTTGAAATCATAGTGAACAATAACCGCTTTACCTCTTACGTTCAGTTTTCCGTTTTGCCATGCTTCATGTCCTATTGTAAACGAAGTATTTCCAATTCTTAGTATATAGGATCGGATCTCAACATCGCCATTAAAGAACATCTCGCCAAGAAAATCAAACTCGGTTCTTACCATGATAAGTTTCCATTTTTCCCTGCTCAGGTCAAGATCAGGAGTAAATAAGCGGAATATAGGGTTCCTTGCCATTTCAAACCATACCGCGAGAACAGTATTATTAACATGTCCCAATCCATCGATGTCTCCAAAACGTGGAGCTACTGTCAAATTGAACATATTTATCCTCTAAAGCATGCATCAGAATGGTGCATATACGACCGCGAGTATCTGTGCATCGGAGTCACCGTTTGCATATAGGTGATGAGGAATTACAGAATCGTAATAAATACTGTCTCCTTTACTGAGAATGTATTTATCCTCACCGTACTGCAGAGATATTTCTCCTTCCAGTACATAGATGAATTCTTCACCCTCATGGGACGATAAATTTATCTCTTCAGATAGTGATGGACGTATGTCGATTATGAAGGGTTCCATATGTCTATCCTTCTTATCGGCTGCAAGGGAATAAAAATCAAGTGTGCTTCTATCAATATCAGAAGCATTTCCAGAGAAACGGACAACATTTTCAGAATTACCGTTCTTTACCATGACGGCACCATCCTGTTCAGCACCATCAAGCAATGTTCCAAGTCTTACACCAAGTCCTCTGGATATTTGAAGCAGTGGTGCAAGTGATGGAATTAAATCCCCAGATTCTATATGTTCTATCAATTCGATACAGCACTGGCTCGTATCAGCAAGATCTTCAAGGGACATCTCTCTTATTTCTCGTAGTTGACGTACTTTACTACCTACATAATTCTGTTCAGACATTGGTTAATCCTCTGTTTCTGCATAAAAATTAGACTAATAACATTTAGATTCTGGCTTTTAAATAATAAGCTTTTCATTTCTTTCTTGACAGTGTTAATTAGTGATAAAAACAAAATTTAGATAGGAACCTATATGTATTAATGTTTTAGAAATAATTGAATGAAAACCGGGCATACGGGGGTACAATATGATCATTAAATTTAGAGATAAAAATCCATCAATAGCAGATACCGTATTTGTTACAAAATCATGTGAAGTAATTGGTGATGTAGATATTGGTGATAACTCAAGTATCTGGTTCAACGCAGTTCTAAGAGCAGATATGGGTAAAATAGTAATTGGTAAAGGAACAAGTATCCAGGATAATGTTGTAATACATACGGATCCTGGAAATGATGTTGTTATTGGAGACAATGTAACAATTGGACATGGTGCTGTTCTTCATGGTTGTAAAATCGATAGTAATGTTATTGTAGGAATGAATGCTACACTTCTGGATAGCGCTGAGATTGGTGAATACTCTATTGTAGGGGCAAATGCTCTAATTCCTCCAAAAAAGAAATTCTCTTCCCGAAGTATTATTACGGGAGTTCCGGGTACTGTTAGAAGAAAATCATCAGATGATGATATGGAAAGAATAAATGAAAATGCATCTGCTTATGTTGAAATTGCAAGGGAGTACAAAAAAATGCTAAATAAATAATAGTAAATAATATTTCATTTTCAATCAATATGACTGCCGTTTTTCATTCAGTTAGCACTTTTTTAGCTTTAAAAGCATAGGCTGTTAATTGAGACGATTATTTCAGGACTATATAAATACCAGCAGGAAATTAATTACTGTTTTTGTGGTTAAAAAACAATTTAATAAGAAACTGGATGAACAGGCAGACGGCTCATGATATCAATTGATATATTTACTCCTGATAGATATGATATACTTTTACTTTATATCGGGCTCATAGTTCTGATTGCAGCACTGCTTCCCAGGTTTTTATCAAAACATATAGTTACAGAACCTATTTTTTATCTGATGGTTACAGCCGGGATATTTTTCTTTTATCCTGAGAGTCCACTGCCCCATATTGGAGAAGATCCCTACATTGGAAAAAGACTCACAGAACTGGGGGTGATAATTTCTCTTACAGCTGCAGGGCTTAAACTCAAGCGACCTTTTGCCTGGCAAACATGGCGATATGCAGTAAGGCTGCTTGTCATAACCATGCCACTGACTATAGTTATAGTAGCATTTTTTGGATGGAAATTTTTAGGATTTGCACCAGCTACTGCCATGCTTCTGGGAGCTGTAATTGCCCCTACAGACCCTGTTCTGGGAGGGCTGATTGCTCCAAAGGACCCTGTCCTGAATTCCGATTCACAAATTACTGAATCACATCGAGAAGACACTTCACGTCTGGCACTGACAAGTGAAGCAGGTCTTAATGACGGACTTGCTTTTCCGTTTACCAATATGGCTATTGCTATGGCTCTTCTGGGCATCTATCCCTCGTTGTGGTTTACTGACTGGTTAATTACTGACTTTTTTTATAAAATAATTGCAGGTGCTCTGGTGGGCCTGGCTGGAGGGTGGCTGCTAGCTAAAATTGTACTTTGTTGTCCCAAGCCAAGAAATCATAGTTTAGTACTGTATATAGGATCACTGTCGATAAGCCTGACCCTTATTCCTTATGGAATAGCTGAACTGATAAGTTCATATGGTTTTATTGCTGTTTTTGTGGCAGCCTGTGTATTTCGGTATGAAGAATCAGTACATGAAAGCCGGGATATTCTACTTCACGATTTTGCTGAAGAAACTGAACGAATAATGATGGTGATTTTATTTACTATGCTTGGAATTTATATCAATCACGGATTTGTACAGGACTTCCAGTGGTACATGATTCCTGCATCCATTTTCATTTTGGTTATTGTGAGGCCATTAACAGGTCTTGCAGGGCTTATCGGTACACATCTTCAAGAATCTAAGCGATACATTATATCATTTTATGGTATTCGTGGAATTGGATCCCTCTATTATCTGCTCTATGCTTTTTATCATGCCAGTTTTGAACAGAGTAATGAAATTCTTGCTCTTACTACAACGATCATTATTATTTCCATGTTCATACACGGACTTTCAGCGAAAGCTGTTATGAAAAAGCGGAATCTTGAATAATTAAGAATTAAACTCTATCCACTCCACAATGTTAATATTAGAGTGAGGAAATCAATACAGTATCATTCAGGAATCTTTAATTTTACAGCAGATCAAATGCAGAATGGTATTTTCTGCAAAAATGGAGCTTACATAAATGAATGCATATAATCCAAACCAGAATGTTATGGATGCACTTGACCTGAACATAGTTCTGCTGGATTTTGATGGTACAATTGTCTTCTACAACAAACAATGGGAAATTTTTGCAAGAGAGAACGGAAATCCAACACTTAACAACAGTGATATTGGGTCCAATTATCTGGAAGCAGTAAAGAAGGGTATTATTGATGGAGATGAAATTGCCAGAGATGCATACAATGGAATAATGGATGTTATCTGGGGTAAAAGAGCACGTTTTGATCTGGAATACCCATGCCATTCTCCTAATGAAAAACGCTGGTTCATCATGCATGCCAGAAAGTGCATTGATCAGGATCTTGTGGTGATCTACCACGAGGACATAACTGATCGCAAGATAGCAGAAGAGAAACTTAAATCCAGTGAGGAAAAGTACAGAAAACTGGCAGAATCAGCGCATGCTGTTTTATGGGAATATGATATATTGGAAGATAGATGGACTTATGTTTCTCCACAGGTAACAGAAATGCTGGGTTATTCTCCTGAAGAATGGACTGATATTAAATTCTGGGAAGATCATATACATCCAGAAGATCAAAAATGGGCTGTCCAGTACTGCAATGAAAGTACCCAACGTGGGGAGTCTCACACATTTGAGTATCGATTTTTGAAAAAAGATGGCAATATAGCATGGATACGTGATGTTGTTAGTGTTGACATGAAAGACAACATTCCCTTCAAGCTCAGAGGCTTTATGATTGATATTACAGAACGCAAGCGTCTGGAAGACCTGAAAAAGAAAGAACTTCTGCTAAAGGAAGTACACCACAGAGTAAAAAATAATCTTCAGGTGATTTCAAGTTTACTGAATCTCCAGTCCAGAAATTTCAATGATGAGAAAGTAAAAGCTGCTTTCATGGACAGCCAGAATAGAGTTAAATCAATGTCTCTGGCACATGAAAAACTCTATCAATCTTCTGATCTGTCCACAATTGAAATGTCCGATTATGTAAAAAATCTTGCAGGATATCTATATCAGGTATACAAGATTAACAAAGATATTAACCTGATAGTTGAGGCAGATACTGAATATTTTAATGTGGATACTGCAGTTCCCTTTGGCCTGATATTAAATGAACTGATCACAAATTCTCTAAAGCATGCATTTGTTAATAGAAAAGGTGGTCAGCTATTGATCAAATTCATCAACAATAATGGAAAGTATGTGCTGGAAGTGATTGATGACGGAACTGGATTTAATCAGGACATTGAATCACACAGATCACTTGGTCTGAAAATAGTACATATGCTGGCAGATCAGCTAAATGCTACAGTTAGTATTGATACCAGTAAAGGAACAAGAACAGTTATTAATTTTTAAATAGCCCGGCACGGATTCGAACCGTGGTTGCAGGATCCAGAGTCCCGCATGATTGACCGCTACACTACCGGGCTTCATTGAACAGACCTTCTAATGTAAAAATAAGATATTAAGTTATCGGTTTTCATCTGATCTTTCCAATCTTGCTGAAGTAAATATTGAATTATTGCTACAGTCTCTGTTTTTAATCAATATGTTTTTTGTACAATCCAGTTGTGACAATTAATGCTCTGAAAGCAGACTTTGAATTTGCTTCAGCTAAATTTAAAAGTTAGAACCAGGATACCGGTTTTTATTTTCACAATCTAATTAAATCCCAATAACAAATTATGATTATAAGATAACTTATAATATAAATTAAATTACCTGTTAGGAGTTGGGGAAATGAATAGAATTCTGATAGCTGCATCTTTGATCTTAACTTTGTTGATATTAACTGTGCCAGCAAGTGCTGATACAGTTGTAAATTTAACTAAGTCAAACAATCCTATATTTGATGGTAATATCGATATTGGTGTAATTTACAATGGAACAACGAAAACAATATCAGTACAATATATCAGTGATAATACAACCTACAATCCACTTGGAATAGATATGTTTTTTTACAACCTGGATAATGATGTCCAGAATGTAAGTGAAGCTGGATGGAATCGTGTAGGTCCAAAACCCGCTACAGTGGCCGGATTTGGGTGGTTTGAAAGTGGTAAATATCAAAATCCGGGGGGTAGTGGCGGAATTACATCACCGATCATCTTTACACTCGAAAATACTTTTGGGGTAATTCCAGAAAATGATGAAAATAACACGTTTGCTGTACACATAAGATTTTCTGATGGCCAAAGTGCATTTGTTACAGACGGAACTGTTGAGGTTGTAGATGACGATGATTCATCCATCAGTATTGAAAAACTGACCAATGGCGAAGATGGTCCCGTTCTTCTTGCAGGTTCTCCTGTTGAATGGACCTATAATGTGACAAATACCGGTAATGTTACTCTTACCAACATCAGTGTCATAGATAGTGAAGGCGTCATTGTTATCTGCCCCAAAGATACTCTTATTCCTGGAGAGTATATGATCTGTACTGCAAATGGTACTGCTATTGAAGGATTCTACAATAACACCGGTTATGTATATGGTGAGTATAATGGATTTACAGTAACTGCCAGTGATACAAGCAGCTATATTGGAGTAAATGCATCCATCAGTATTGAAAAACTGACCAATGGCGAAGATGGTCCCGTTCTTCTTGCAGGTTCTCCTGTTGAATGGACCTATAATGTGACAAATACCGGTAATGTTACTCTTACCAACATCAGTGTCATAGATAGTGAAGGCGTCATTGTTATCTGCCCCAAAGATACTCTTATTCCTGGAGAGTATATGATCTGTACTGCAAATGGTACTGCTATTGAAGGATTCTACAATAACACCGGTTATGTATATGGTGAGTATAATGGGCTTATAGTAAATTCCAGTGATACAAGCAGCTATACCGGAGTAAATGCATCCATTAGTATTGAAAAACTGACTAATGGCGAAGATGATCCCGTTCTTCTTGCAGGTTCTCCTGTTGAATGGACCTATAATGTGACAAATACCGGTAATGTTACTCTTACCAACATCAGTGTCATAGATAGTGAAGGTGTCATTGTTATCTGCCCCAAAGATACTCTTATTCCTGGAGAGTATATGATCTGTACTGCAAATGGTACTGCTATTGAAGGATTCTACAATAACACCGGTTATGTATATGGTGAGTATAATGGGCTTATAGTAAATTCCAGTGATACAAGTAGCTATACCGGAGTAAATGCATCCATTAGTATTGAAAAACTGATAAATGGCGAGGATGCAAATGAACCGCCGGGTCCGGTAATCCATCTGGGCAACACTGTTGTGTGGACATTCAATGTGACAAATACCGGGACTGTTAAGCTGACAAACATAACAGTAGTTGATGACAAACTTGGTCTTATCTGTGAAATTGATGAACTAAAGCCAGGGGAATCAAAGGTATGCACCGTAACAGGTCAGGCATCTGCCAAATCACAGATGAATATTGCCACGGTAACCGGATGGTATGAGGATATGATGGTCATGGATGATGACCCTGCTCATTACTTTGGATATAGAGGAGGAATAAGTATTGATGCTCCAACAGCTACAGGTATAATCACTGTTATGTTTGTTGGGCTTTTCATCCTGTTCTACATGAAGAGAGAGAAATATTAAGGGTGATGGGCAATTAATTATACTGCCCATTTTTATTTTTTAAGCTTAAAGATGAAATGAACTGTTTTTGAATAATTTACTCCTTTGCTCTAATCCCTGCAACAACAGCCTGTCCCAGGGAAATTCCGCCATCACCACATGGGATATTTCTGTGAAGGATTAGGTCAAGGTCTGAATCTTTTATATTTGCGGCAATCTTGCTTACTATATGACCATTGTATGCTACACCCCCAGTTAGCCCAACAACATCCATCTTTTTTTTCTTTGCACAGGAAACGGCAAGTTTTGCAATACCACAGGCAAGTGCATCTTCCACTGCATAGGCCAGATCATTTGCTGAGTACCTGTCAGATATGCAATACAGATCATAAAGCAGCTGTGCTGTATCCATGACTCCTTTTTTGCACACAAAAGGAAGTTCTATATTGAGGTTACTTTTTCTTGCAGCAGATTCAAGTTTCATGGCAGGTTCACCTTGATATCTACGGTACTGACAGATTCCAAGAAGTGCAGCTGCAGCATCCAGCACCCTGCCTGCACTGCTTGTATGGACCACATTTATACCTCTCTCTAGCTGACTCAATACAATGCTACGCTCCTTTTCACCATATTTTAAATAAAATGGGATGTTTTCAAGCTCTCTCTCTTCCAGCATACCATGCAGAATGCCAAACAGCATTCTGGATGGATAGTATACAGCAAGATCACCTCCAGCCATTGGCTGCTCCATAAGATGTGCAGCTCTACTGTACTCTGAATAGGTGGATTCCAGTATTTCTCCACCCCATACATTGCCGTTATCCCCATATCCTGAGCCATCCAGAGCAATTCCCACAATTCTGGCATCTGCCTCTAAATCATTGTCTGCCATCAACGATACAATGTGTGCATGATGATGCTGTACAGGTGTAGCCAGACCACTGCACTTTTCCAGGGCAAACTGGGTGGAGTTAAATCCTGGATTCATATCATGGCCCCAGTAAACAGGTCTGATTCCTGTTAGATTTTCAAGCTTTGTGATGACCTCTTCATGGAACTTAGTTGTCTGAAGATGCTTCATATTTCCAACATGCTGGGAAAGATAGGCTTTATCGTCTTTTACAAGAGCTATTGTTGTATCAGATTCTGCACCTACTCCGATGGAAGATTCTAGATAAAAAGGAAGTTTTACAGCTTTTGGAACATATCCCCTTGATCGACGTATAAAAGCTGGTTCTGAATTGACAAAACGGACTACAGAATCATCTATCCTGTTAACAATGGTATAATTGTGTAATAAGAAGTAGTCTGCGATTTCATTTAGATGATTCAGAGCAGCCCTGTTATCAATTATTACAGGATATCCTGGAGTGTTTGCAGATGTCATTACAAACACTGAAGCTCTGGTGCTATTAAATAGGAGATGGTGCACTCCTGAATATGGTAGCATAATTCCTACATTATGCAACTCTGGTGAAATCAGGGAAGATAGTGGGAATTTGTTCTTTTTATCAACTACCACAACAGGATTTTTCCTGCTGGACATGAAATTAATTTCCTGTGGGCTTATATTTGCAATAGATGAAGCTGCCTCAAGATCTTTTGCCATAACTGCAAAGGGCTTGACAGGACGCATTAGGGCTTTTCGCAATACTCTGATAGGCTGATCCTGTGAAGCATCACATAAAAGATGAAAACCTCCATAGCCTTTCAAAGCAATGATGCTACCATCATCAATTAATTCTGCTCCCAGTCTTATAGCTTCACCTTTTTCTGCTATTGTCTTCCCAGAATTGTCAACAAGCGAATAATCTGGCCCGCATTCAGGGCAACATATGGTCTGGGAATTGAATCGTCGATCGCATGGATTGGTGTATTCAGTATTGCAAATATTACAGAGAACAAAATCACTCATGCTGGTACTTTTTCTGTCAAATGGAAAAGATCTAAGTATTGAGTACCTTGGCCCACAGCTTGTACATCCAGTGAATGGATAATTATATCTTCTATTTTCTAGCTCAAAAATGTCCAGAATGCAGTGTTGGCAGATTGCTGTGTCCGGTGCAATAATCGAGCCATGGCCTGCTTCTGTTTTGCTTTCAAGGATAAGAAAATCAGTAAAACCTGAATGTTTACATGATGTTGCTATAATTCTTTCAATTTGTGAAGGCTCAGGCTTTTTTTTTACAAGATCAGATAAAAATTGATTTATATTTTCTCTGGTCCCTTCAACAACAATTTCGACGCAACTACCAAGATTCATTACGTATCCACATAATCTGTTATTCTTTGCGCAGTGATATACAAATGGGCGAAAACCAACTCCCTGTACTACTCCATTGACAATAATTTTCCTGCACAATATTTTTTGCTCTGGATATGGCATGTAATTATTCCTATTCATACATTCTATTCAAAAATTTGTGTGTTTTCTTCTATTTTCATCTCTTCTATTATAAGTGGGATAATTCTATCTACAGCTTCAAGAACTTTCGAAGAAATTTGAGAAGATAGTTCATTGGTATTTTCTCCAACCTCAATCCCAAATACAACTATTTCAGGAAGTTTCTGGATATAGCTACCAGCAAGCAAAACATCTGATAGTGATATTTCATGCATTGAGAATGCAGGATTCGGGTCATGGTTAGTTTTAAGCAGTTCACTACCATCAATACGAATAATTGATCCCTTTTCTGAACCGGTAATTACAGAATCAATAATTATTACTTTATCTGCATTTTTTATCATGTTTAAAAGGCCTAAATTACATATACCAATATCTTCAATCTTTACGTTTTCAAGACACTCATAACTTAAAGATTGAAGTTTTTTAATTACCCTGGATCCAATTCCATCATCACCCATGAGAGTATTCCCACAGCCAAATATGCATATAGACCCTTTTGAAACAGACATACTTAAAGCTCCAAAAATAATAATCTGTATCAATACTCACAATATTCAATATTTACATCATGAAATTCTTATGTTTGCTGGAGATTTCTTGCCAGTAAGATCAATTGTCTGGACTGCACAGGAGATACATGGATCATACGATCTGCCTGTATGAAGAATACCTGTGGGATTATCAAAACATGGACCTAAAAAATTCTCAACTGCAGATATGCAGGAATTCTCAAGTGCCTGTTCTAAAGGACCGGGTATGCCTCTGCTGTCCCTTGGACTCAAATTCCAGGTGGTTGGAGAATCCACCTGATAATTAACTACCTTTGCATCATTTCCAGTTACTATCCAGTGACCAAGAGATCCACGTCCTGCTTCCCACAGCCCCATTCCCCTGGAATCTTTCGCATCATCCATGTCAATATTAACATTGTACCTTCCATTCAAATCAAGGTCCACATTAATCCATTTATCCAGCTCACTGATAATGATCATCAACTCATGAAGACGTGCCAGAACACGTGTAAAGGTATTAAATGGAGAATAACCATTTTCCAGGAACATTTTAGCCAGGCCTTTTATTAATGGCTCTTCCATTACAAGTAAACGGGATTGTGGTCCAACTTCACAGGGAATTCCATCATATCTTGGGGCTTTGGAAAAAGTATATTCTTTTTTTGAAAAATCATTATAATCGATTGTATCCGGATCACTGTATGGTTCGGTAACCCCTCTGAATGGATTTCTGTAATTTTCATCATCATCTTTATAAAAAGAATGTGATACATTTTCCCCTATCTTATTGACATCAAATTTTTCATTACTGAGTGTTCCTTTCACAATACCTGCATTCTGGAATCTGTCTTTCTGGGGATTTTCTGGATCATAACCTTCATGGTCCACGTTATAATAACCTCCATAGGACAGAAAGTTTATCTGGGACAGATCGCTGTATCCACCAATTTTGTCCAGCCTGAAACTCACCGGGTTACCAAGAATCTGTTCACCTATGAGTTCAGAACAGAATACAGAATATAGTTCCAGGTCACCCCATCCACGGTAATCTGTTGAATTGCTGCTACTGTGGAATTTCTCTGTAAGTTGCTCCAGGTGCTCAAGGAAAAAGCTAATTGCCTTTGATGATGATGGCGCTCTGTATGTATTATCTAGCCATTCCTGAAATGTCATACTGGTTGTGTGGGTATTGAAAAATTTATTCACATCAGCAATTATAGATGATACCTTATTGACTTTAGATTGTTCGGGCTTAGCAGTAAGACCTCCTGGATAATTCACTACCTGGTGTGGCATTTTCCCCCCAAGTATACCACCTGCTTCGTGGAGGCTCCTGTTAAGAGAAAGTATATCAAGATAAGTTCTTCCGGGTTCAACAGTAACCCCTCTGAAACTATAATTTATAGGAGCAAACCTTTTTAGAAGCTCCTTCCACATCACGACTCCAGTATTGCTGAACTCTGTTAATATATCCCTGTAAGAAGGATTTAGAAGATCTGGAGTCCACATAATATAGGTATGAAGTGCATTATTGGCAACAGTTTCCATTGCCTGAAGAATGTTTCTCATAACAAGAGCATCTTTTGGAACTGATTCCGCAACACCAAATAGATCATCCAGTGCACTGCTGGATGCAATTGAATGGGCTACAGGACATGCACCACATATACGTTGAGATAGAAGAGCTGCATCCCTTGGATCCTCATACTGGAATATGCGCTCGAATCCTCTAAAATCCATGTTCGAAACTCTGGCTGTGGTTATTGTTCCCTGTTCGCTTACCTCAGTATCCAGCCGAACACCGCCTCCAATACGTGTTAATGGATCAATTGTTACTCGTACCATTTTCAGTTCCTTTTCTTTTTTCTTCCATGAATTGTATAAACCGGCCTTGCACTGTCAGGAAAATCGGGCTCTACACAGGCCACACAGGGAGAACCGGCCTGTGGACAGTAGTTGTTTCTGTTGTTCCATTTACGAAGGGAGCAATCAGCATGTGCGGAAGGGCCTTTACATCCCAGTTTCAGAAGGCATTTCTCTTCGCCTATACATTCACTGAAATCTTTTCTTTTGAATGATTCGATATGTGGACAATCATCATGAACTGTGTATTCTGGTGGAAAAAAAACTTTTGGCCTTCCATATTCATCAAGAACTTTTTTCAGATCATCAGGTATTTTCACATTACCAGATACAAGTGCACCGAGTGTAAACAGCATCCAGTCGGGATGGGGTGGACATCCTGGAATATTTATTACCGGTTTATCTATTCCCAATTCATTCATCATACCCTTTGATCTATCTTTTAGTGTAAAATCTATACCTCTAAAGTCAAGCAGGTCAACAATATCACTTCTGGCACAGCTTATTCCTCCATATGTAGCACACATTCCCACTGCTATTATAACACTACAATTTCTTGCAGCTTTTTCAAATAGTTCTTTAGATGTAAGCCCTCCTATCATACAGTATTTTCCAGTGCCATGGGGCCCATTTGCTATGGATCCCTCTACTACAAGGATATAGCCATTATTTTCTGTTATTTCATCAAGTAATTTCAGTGAATTAAATTCTGCTGTGTTTGCCTTTTTATTGTTGACAAATATTCCCTGCTGCATGAGAAAAGCTTCATGATATGAAATATCTATTTTCAAATTCTGCAGAGCCTGGAAAAATTCTGGATGTGCACCATCTATTAGAGATTCAGAGCATCCAATACACTGAATGGTCTGGATCCAGATTACTTTTGTTCTTTCAAGTTCCAGCTTATTTTCACTATCTAGATTAAAGTTTTCCAGGAGTTCAAAGTCGCCGGTAGATTCCATTGATTCCAGGTGCCTGTGCCAGTCAAGTTTAAGAATGTCAACATTATTAATTTCAGTATACTGAGATGATTTGTCACTTCTCACAATATATTCCCCACAGCCAGACAGTACTATGGTTTAATAGTTTATTTTTCTATTGTTCAAGATTTGTAAACAATATTCTTACCTGGAAATTTGAAGTTCAATATAACTTAAATATTAATAGTTCATCTTTTATAATATGTGTATTGCCATACCAGGCAAAATTATATCGATTGTAGATGAAACCACAGCTATTGCTGATATTGGGGGAATTAGCAGAAGTATCAAGCTTGATCTTGTGGGAAAAGCAGATGAATCATTTATTGGAAGATATGCTCTTATTCATGCAGGATATGCTATTTCTATGATCTCTGATAATGAAGCTGAACAAACTCTGGAAATAATTGAAAAACTTGTAAACCTGAGTTGATGTAATGGCAGAATCTGAAAAAAAGCTCATTTCTGCAATCAATGAACAACCCTCTCCGCTTAACATAATGCATGTATGCGGAACCCACGAGCGTACAATATCGAAATATGGACTTCGCAGTGTTATATCCTCAGATATTAATCTACTCAGTGGACCAGGGTGTCCTGTATGTATAACACCTGAAAGAGATATTGACTTTGTAATATCAGTGGCAAAATCTGGTGTTTCAGTGGCATCCTTTGGAGATATGCTAAAAGTTGCAGGTAGCAAAGGAAGTTTAATGGATGCAAGGTCTGATGGAGCTGATATACATACAGTGTACAGTATAGATGATGCCATAAAAATTGCAGAAAACTGTCCTGATAATGAACTGGTCTTTTTTGGAATAGGTTTTGAAACCACAGCCCCTACCACTGCAGCTGCGATCCTGCGAGGCCTTCCAGAAAATTTTAGCATATTCACATCTCATAAGCTTATACCGCCTGCAATGGAGCATCTTACAACAAGTTCAGATATTGACGGATTTCTGGCACCGGGTCATGTATCAACTATTATTGGAATTGAGCCCTACAAACCAATTGTAAAAAAAGGTTTTCCAGTAGTTGTTGCAGGTTTTGAAGCAGTTGATGTACTAATGGGTGTATTTATGGTCCAGCAACAGAACAAATATGGCATATCAGAAATGGAAAATGCATATCCAAGGTGTGTTGATAATAAGGGAAACACAAAAGCGCAGGAGATAATGTATGAGGTTTTTAAAAAAAGCGATGGTTTCTGGCGGGGCTTTGGGACCATCAAAAATTCCGCTCTTACATTAAAACGTAAATTCAGAAGCGTTGATGCTTCGTTTTTGCATGCAGATATTTATGACGAAATCTATACAAACTCATCGCCTGAAGAAACGGATCATTGCATGTGCGCTGATATAATCACTGCCAGGGCGCGGCCCGATCAGTGCCCGTATTTTGCGAAAAAGTGTACACCCTCAAATCCAGCTGGTCCATGTATGGTTAGTATTGAAGGAACATGCTATAACTGGTACAGATATAATTCAGCAGGAGGAGACACAAATACACGAATCTTTACTGGCACATGAGATAGTTGAATCTATTATGGCTGTAGCACATGAAAACGCTGCAATTGAGATCGTGTCCATTAAGATTGGAATTGGTAGACTTACACACGTAAATCCGGATCAGCTACTATTTTGCCTTCAAATATTGACCAGAAATAGTATTGCTGGAGAAGCTGAATTTGAATTTGAATTTATCTCTCCTACTGGCAGATGTGTATGTGGTTATAAAAATGAAATTGAGCCAGAAAATTCTGATGAAAAATGCGATTTCAATGGTTATAATCAACCTGTACATGAGTATATTGGAATGACCTGTCCGCATTGTAGCCGGGCTATTGAACTTGCCGGGGGAAATGATCTTATCATACAGAGTATTGAAATAGAAAAGTGAGGATGTGGGAATTGATGCTGATGCATGTCATAAATATTGGTCATGATATATTAGAAGCAAACAGCAGGCTTGCAAATAAGAATAGGAATCTGCTTAATGCAAATAATATTTTTGCCCTGAATATAATGGGAGCAATAGGGTCTGGAAAAACAACACTAATCGAGGAAGCTATAAAGCAGCTTAAGGATTGTTTTGAAATAGCAGTTATTGCCGGAGACATTGTAGCAGAAATTGATGCTGCCAGATTTGAGAAGCTGGATGTGAAGGTTGTTCCGGTAAATACTGGAAGGGAATGCCATCTTGATGCAAAACTTATAGAGAAGTCACTAGAACAGATTGATCTGAAAAATACAGATCTGCTTTTTATTGAAAACGTAGGTAATTTGATATGTCCTGTAGATTATATGCTGGGTAAACATGTACGTGTGGTAATTGTCAGTGTCAGTGAGGGAGATGATATTGTGCAGAAACATCCCATGATATTCAGAAATTCAAACCTTGCATTGATAAATAAGACTGATATTGCAGAAGCTGTATCATCCAGTCTTCTGAAAATGAAAGAAGATGTGCACAAAATAAACCCTGGTATTCCTGTGGTTCTGACTTCAAGTCGGGATATGCAAAGTATTCATCAGTGGATTGAATATATAAAATCTGGACTGGATGCTAAATGAATTTAAATCTGCCTGGAAATTTCTACGTTTTTATTAAGGAATTATCATTTTTTTATGATCAGCACTATTTATAGATAGAATATGCAATGATATTGGATACTGGTAACTATGCAGGACAGAAAAATCATAACAATGGAACATGGTGCCGGCGGTGAACTCATGCAGGCATTGATTAAAAACACTGTGCTCAAAAACTTTTCTAATAAAACAGCAGGAAGGGTCGGGCTTGATCAGCTTGATGATGGTGCAACCATAACCTTTGACCAAACTGAAATGACCGGAGAAATTGTGGTAACCACCGATTCTTATGTGATTAAACCTCCGGTGTTTCCAGATTCAGATATTGGAAGACTTTCAGTATCCGGCACTATTAATGATCTTGCAGTTATGGGTGCTACTCCACTTGCACTCACCTGTGCACTTATACTACCAGATGGATTTAAAGTTGAACTGCTGGAGAGAATTATAAAGTCAATGAACACGGCTGCAGAAGAGGTAAATGTACCCATTGTAACCGGTGATACAAAAACTATTGAAAAAAGGGGTCTTGACTCAATAATAGTCAATACTACAGGTATAGGGTTTGCAAATACTATTATTCAGGATAGTGGTCTACAGGCAGGCGATTCAATAATAATCAATGGCTTTATTGCAGATCATGGAATGGCTCTTCTGCTGCATAGAGAAAAACTTGATTTGAGTGCAGAACTGATTTCCGATGCTGCACCCCTGTGGAATATGATAGAATCAATACTTTCAATAAAAGGGCCTGATGGAAAGCCTGTTGTTACAGCAATGAAAGATCCAACCCGCGGGGGAATTGCAGGAACTTTGAATGAAATGGCAAAGAAAAGTGGCAATGGTATAATAATTGAAGAGAATGCTATACCTGTCAGAAGTTCTGTATTTTCTGCCTGCGAAATGCTGGGGATTGATCCCCTTGAAGTTGCAAATGAGGGAAAGGTAATAATTGGTGTCAAATCGAATTATACAGAGCAAATTCTTTCAGTACTTAAAAAACATGAGTACGGGATAAATTCGGCGGTTATAGGCAAAGTAACTGGAGATCATAAAGGGAAAGTATTGCTAAAGACAAAGATTGGTAGCCTGCGCTATGTAAATATCCCCTCCGGTGAACTGATTCCCCGCATATGCTAAAAATGATTGCTGAAAATTATTTAATATATTTTTCATTAAAAAAATAAAAAAATAATGCAAGTTAGATGTTTTAAGTCAAGTACCAGTGTATACTTTATTTCTCATTTATTCTCTTAACCAGGCTTGCAATTACCAGTAAGCCTGCAATAGCAAATATTAACCCAAATCCAGGAGCTGGTGCAGGATCGTCATCTGGATGTCCAACAGTGATAAATTCTTCTGTAGAATCTTCTCCAACTTCATTGCTTACTGTCAATGTAACCGTATAAGCACCTGGCAATTCGTAGGTGTGTGTTGGATTAACTTCTGTTGAAGTTTGACCATCACCAAAATCCCAGTGGTATTCAACTGCATTATCTGAATTGTCTGTGAAGGATACTTCAAGCGGTGCTATACCACTTGTTGGATTGGCAGTAAAGTCTGCAACAGGCGGTACATCATAATCCACTTCGGCTTCTACAATCACAGTCCCCCGCATTCCTGGATGATAAATGCATACATAATCATAGGTTCCAGGTTCGGTGAAGGTGTAATTGAAACTGTCTCCCTGATCCAGGTCTCCAGAATCAAATTCATCAGCTGTAACTGTGTGTCTTACTGTATCCATGTTAGTCCAGACAACAGTGTCATTTACATGGGCAATTATCTCAGATGGATCATAATCAAATCCCTGGATTAGAACTTCAAATTCACGTGGTTCTGAATCCTGACTGGCAACTGAATGCATCCCAAAAAGGGATAATGCTATCAGTATAACTAAAATTCTTAAAATATTACCTTTTATCATAATATTCCCCCAAAATAATATATAACTGGCTCATACTAATAGATATTGATAGAAAAAATATAAATGAGGGGCGGACCAATTTTATATTGTAAATTATCTATCATTTTTGGGAGAGTGCTTTGGATGAATAATGATGAAACATCAATAAATGAAAATAAGCCTAAAAAGCTTACCAGAAGTAAAGAAGATCGCATGATAGCAGGAGTATGTGGTGGAATTGCAAATTATTTTGATGTTGATTCCACACTTGTGAGAATACTCTACGTGATTTTTACACTTGTCACTGCTGTTGGTGTTGGAATATTGCTTTATATAGTACTTGCTCTTGTGATACCTGAAGAAGATATTGAGCAATAACGATGGAAGAAAATTCTGGATACAAACATCCAAATGAAGCAGAATTTGTTCAGATCAAATTGATGTGCTTTAAAGGATAAAAAACGGTAAAATGAACAAAATTTGTAAGAACGAATTTGTTCTTACAGTTCCCCTTTATTTCCAAGTACTGCAGTCCACCACCAGTTAGCCATGTCCATTAGGTCCTTACTGAACTGTCCAGATAATCTATACTCTTCATTTTTATTAGTAATAAGGCCTGCCCCAAGCAATTTATTCCTCATTGCATAAAATGAAGCTCTTCCAACACCCAGTTCTTCCATGACCTGTTTCCATTCGCTGGTTTTAATGGGTTCACCACTGTTCTGGCGTTCTTCAATCATGGAAAGAAACTGCTTCCCTCTAAGGGCAGTTTTTTCTTCCTGGAACAATCTACGCATCAATGTATAGAAAGGATCCTTTGAATGTGTGATCCTTGAATTTGCATCAGATCTCACAATCAATGTTGTAGAAGTTCTCGGTGCGTTTTTTATAGTGGTCATGGGAGCTGTTATTTATTGTACACTATTATAGAGGTACTACTATAGAAATTTTACAGGTTGAGAGTGGGTATTATCAGGTTGAAGTTGCAGATGTAGTTTCACTGTTTTTATCCACTCTGTTAAGTACATTTGTTATAAGATCGATATAGTCTTCTTTGAGAGTATATACTATAGGTGTTTTATACGACTCTTTATGTGCACTTAAAATTCCCAGTTTTGAGTGGATATAACCCACCATAGACGCCACCGCACTTCTTGAAGTATCATATTTTTTTGTTATGGCCTGATGTAGGTCGTCTACGGTTACTTTCTTGTTATTCAGGAAAATTGATAAAATATAACTTCGAAGCCCGCTAACATCTAATTCAATGAATTTTTGCAACCTTCGCTTTATTTTAGATCGAATCGATTCCATTGTGCTGCCTCCCTAATATTTAGCACATTTATAACTATTACATTAAAGTATATATAAGTTACTAAATTTATTGGTTAAGATTTATCAGGATCTATACCTATAACAAAGATTAACCAGGTATAAATCCAGAAGTTAATTTTATGAAAGGATATATGCAGTAAACATGATCATAATGGTACGGTGACGGTTGCATGAAATGTGAGTATGATATAGAAACGAATATTCTAAATATAGATGGAAATTTGCTCGAACCCTGCAGTCTGGATGAAAATGAAACCGGGTCATGCATATCTTGCAGCAATAAGCTAATCAGCATCAGTTATCATCAGATGGATAATCCGGATATCGGCAAGGCCAATATTGTAGTTTCAGAGTGTGACGGCTGCAGATCGATTTTTGCGAGTTTACATGATGGAGATTGGAACTGGATTGATGATATTCAGGTATCAGATCATCTTGAAAGCACCCCTCTCCAGAAGATCACACCTCTAAATGAACACTCAAAAAAAGAATCCTCATTAAAAGAGTCTGTCAGAATCGAAGATATTCCTGAAGAAAAATTGCGCGCTGTATTTTCTCCAAAAGAGCTTGAAGCAATATATGCAAAGTACAATGGAAATCACTGTGTAAGACAATACTTATACCGGGCAAGAAAAAAATATTCAAAATTCAAAAAGTTGTTTGGAATTGAACTGAACATCTAACTCCTGATTTATGCTCCAGGTTTGTATTGTGTTATTCTCAGTTTTATGATATATTGTAATTATATGTATGTTAACTCTCAAAAAAATATATTATTTATGTAAAATTTTATTAGATTAATAATATGATTAATATATTTTTATATTTATAATCAGTTATAAATTATATAATATATATTAAGCAAATATTATATTTATTTATTAATATTATGTAATAATATATTATTACACAAATTATATCTAAATAATGTCACTATATATTATTACGATTATATTAATAAATTTATGTACCATGTATTATATTATACTAATAATTGAAATATTTATATAAATGTAGAGAAATTATTAATTACTATTCAATTTGGTTTTAAAATTTTCTTGATGGGAATTTTTATGAGAAATACGATTAGAATAAAGTGTTAAGAATTTGATGTCCTATTTTTTCTTATTTCAAAATTATTTCCAAATTAACATTAAACTCTATATTCATACATCATATGTGAATGAATCTATAGTATTGACTTAAATCTACTGTTTTACCAACTCGCTCATTACATAGTATATATGAATATGGTACTCTTTACCGACTACCTCCCTATGTAGTGTAAAAAATATGCCAGAAACGTATATTTGGATATTTTCACAAACGTGTTCATATATCCTATATGAACATATATTGAAGCTGTATCTGGATTGACTCTGCAGACGAGACCAAAGATCTTCCTGGAAAATATATATGTATAAAAAATAGCTGAAATTAAATATGTTAGTATTTTTATATAATATAATTTGACATAAATAGTGTATGGGTACTAACTAAAATATGGCATTATAAATATACACTTATAATAATAATTTTCGCTAAAATTCAAAAACTTATAGGAAAAATTTAAAGATATATAATAATATATGGTATAATATATTATTTTTACTCTATAATAAATTCTCGCATTATATTACCAAATGTATATATTAAATATTAATTTTTTAGAATATACATGTTTAAAAATAAATACTAAACTATATAATATATTACACTAAGATATATATTTTTAAATATATAATCACAGATTAACAATTTATAAACTGTTTTAATTAATATATTTGTTAAGTTATAATTATCTTAATAAACTTATTTAATTTATTTACCCACTGACCATTCAGCTTATTTTTGATGAATGAATCAAAAAAAGTGAGACTTCTGTCTACATATTCATCTATCAAGCACTGATTAATAAAAATAAAAAGAAAGTGGAAAGGGATATATTTGGCCGATAGCCTGGTTTGATTTTATTTCAGTCTAAATCAAATATACTCAAGATTAAAGATATTTTTTGAAATGTTTGTCGAGTTCTTCCCAGTTAATTATATTCCAGAATCCATCTACAAACTTTGCCTTTTCATTTCTGTAGTCTATATAATAGGCATGTTCCCACATATCCAGAACCATAATTATCGGGTAGTCCGGATACACGTTAACATTGTGTTTTTCAATCTGTATCGGTGAGAGTCGGTGAGTATCTCCGCAATAGGTTAGTGCTGCCCAGCCAGATCCTTCCACAGTTAATGCCACCTGGGAAAATTCTTTTTTGAACCTTTCAAAACTTCCAAAATCCTTCTTTATCTGCTCCAGAAGTTCTCCTACAGGTTCTTCACCTGCTTTCTCGGCTGGCATCATCTCCCACCAGAAATAATCATGCAGTACATTACCGCCTGCATTAAAAGATGCAGCTTTTGTAGCTGCTTTGTAATCATAATCTTTTCCTTCTTCCCTTGCCTTTTCCACCATTTTGATGATGGAATTCAGATTATCTACATATGATTGGTGATGCTTATCATGATGCAACCTTAGCTGTTCTTCGGATATGTATGGTTCCAGTTCATCGTATCCGTATGCCAGAGGTGGTAATTTATAGTATTCTTTTGCCATATTTCTCCCCAACTTTATCTTTATTTTATATAGTCTATATTCACATTTACATTAAAATCCAAACTATGATCAAGAACCCCTGTTTATAAACACTGTTTTAAACCTGGGTTGCAATCATTTAGATTTTATAATAGATCTCAAATATTCGCAGTTACAAAAACTGTAACCTATCTGTACCTATCAGGCTACCTGTCAAATTTACCCCATAAGTGTAAACCACTTATCTATGGATATCATTTCTGCTTCAAAATTATATAAATTTATGTGTACTGAATTTTGAAGAAGTATATGTGCATTAAACTATAAGGAATTACTTTCTCTGGCAGATCATGTTTATTATTCAAAAAAAGGGGATATAAACATCAATTTCTATTTAGATTCAATATTTTTGAAAGAATGATGAGGATTAATTTATGAAAATAAAATGTAACATAAAAATTATTATTTTCACTGTTGTTCTATTAATTTTTGTTTCGAGCTGTTACGCAGAATATAATGGCCAGATTAAATCTTCAGATGAGATGCCAATAGAATGGAATAGCAGTGAATGTTGGACCGTTCTTAATTTAGAGCAAAATAAAGAAATTCTTAAAATACAAAATCTAAATGGTGATGGTGATAAAAATATTACAGAAGATAACCTAACTTATGAAGTTAGATTGTACGAAGTAAATTTCACAGCACCTGGAGCAGACATCTATTATATAATCCCGTGGTTTGGAAAAGAATATGTTGCTATTGAGGATAATCCCGGTAAAATGAGTTCAATTATATTTCAACAAAAAGAAAATGATAAAAAAAGATTAACTGAAAATCAGTTGTGGGATTTAGATAACGGATATAGTTTAAAATTTCAGTCCAGTCCTGATGGCAGTACAGCATTTGTAACTCTCTATCGAAATGAAAGTGAATTAATATCTGGTGTGGCCAACTATGCTAATAATATGACTTTTATTGGCAAAGAAAATATAGCAGGAATTGATGGTGCAATCTTTTTTGTCACACATATAGATTCAGTATTTGGCTCTGTTAATGACCGCACTGCGATAATTAAACATACATGGCTTTTAGATATTTGCAATGTTACAGAGATTGAAGAAGGAAATGCGTTTGGAAGCTTAAAAGTCCAAAATATATCAGGTAATTCAATAAATTTATCAAACTTTGAAGAAATTAATTTAATTGCCAATGATAAGAAATATTTTACAGATGATTGGTATTTTGAAACTTTTTCGTCTGGTAATAGCTGGCTGATTCGTCCAGGTAAGGATAATACTGAAGAAGAATCTGCAGATAATAATGAGTCCAAATCGATAGAAGATCTAAATATATCTCTAATGGATGATTTAGATGAAAGTGAAGCTAATTTTTCAACTACTTTCAAGGAGTTTACAGATGAAAATCTGAATAATTCTAACTTAGAAACTAATGGTAAAGATGTTTATGTAGAAGAAATACAAAATGTGGCTTCACTTCCAGGTTTCACATCTATAGTATCTATTTTCGCATTAATTAGTATAACTTTCATGCGAAAAAGACAGTGATATGTAAATTTTTATTTTTTTTATTTTTTAGACTGTTATTTACATTTATATTGAGTTTTTACTCTAAAGATCAATAATAAGACATAATCCAAATCATTTAATATCAAAGTATTTCAAGTGATCTGTAGCATCTTCAGTTCCTGGGTAAGCTATTATTAGGTTTCCTTTAAAGAAGGAAGTGATCTTGACTGGTAGTTTCTGGGAGGAGGGGTGCCATCCGGGTGTATTGCGCCTGGCGCTTACATATATAATCAGCTCATCCCTGCCTTCATTTTTATGCAGACTATTCAGCAATTTAGCCCGGCTTTCCACCATTTCAAATTGGGTCGGTATATCTGGTTTAATTGAACTGAACGTCTTCTCATATTTGTCAGCCTGATCCCCAACTGCCTTTACAACTGTTTTTGCGCCAGTCTCCTCTGCAATTCTTTTGATAGTTCGGATTGTCTGGGATATACCTGGATTATGATCTATTCCATAGGGCATTATGATGGTTATTCTTTTGGTGTTGCACAGGGGATTTTCAAGATGAGAAACCAGGGTCAATTTATCTGTTTTTTCAAGAACTTGATCAATTATTGAGCCTATTATCCCCTCTTTGACCGAGTGTGTTCCATCCCATCCAATAATAGTGGTGTTTATTCTATTTTCCTGCACTGCTCTTATTATTCCAGAGGCTATGTTGTAATTGAGCCTTACCTGGGTGTTTATCATTGTTTCAGCAGACGCAGCATATTTTTTAGCTTCTTCGAGCGCTTTTTCAGCTTCGATTATTTTCATACCAGGATCAGGCCCAATCTTGATCACACAAAGAGCATTCAGTGGTTCTTCTGAGCGTTTATTTTTTATTATCATTGCAAGGTCAAGTAAAAATTCTTTATAAATTGATTGTGATGAGAATGGAACCAGTATTCTCTGTGGCATTTCACTGGCTTCATGTACAATTTTGTCTCCCATTGATACCTTATTTCCATACTTTTCTACTATCGTGGGGCTGATGATTCCTATTACAAGTATCATCGCAACTACACTATTGATCATCATCTGATCCAGAATGCCTGCATCATATCCAATCAATACAATTGCAAGTGCAGCAGCTGCCTGGCCTGTGGATAGTCCAAAAATGCTCAAAATCTGGTTGATGTCGTATCTATAGACTACTCCTGTAATCCAGGATGCAATAAACTTTGTTATAAGTAAAAGTGTTATCAACCAGAATGCTATGGTAAGTTCATGAATTCCTTGTAAAAAGATCCTGGCATCAACAAGCATTCCTACAGAGAGGAGGAAGAATGGAATGAAAAAAGAATTTCCTATAAACTCAATTCTATTCATCAAAGGTCCGGTTTTTGGGATTAATCTATTAAGGACAAGGCCTGAAAAAAATGCACCAATAATTGCTTCAACGCCTGCAACCTCCGCAAGATAAGCACAGATAAAAAGAATTGTCATTACATATAGGAATTCGAAATAACTCTCATCTGTAAGGTTGCTGAAAAACCATCTTGAGATACGCGGGACAATGGTCCAGACACCAATAAAGAATATAGCCAGCCCAACTCCAAGCTGCAGCCAGAATGATGTTCCAATATCTGCTTCTGTGGATGTCAGGACAACTGCCAGAACCAGCAGTGCAAGAGTATCAGTGATTATAGTTCCTCCAACAGCTGCCGTAATTGCCTCATTTTTTACAATTCCAAGTTTTTTGATGACAGGATATGCAAGGAGAGTGTGAGATGCGAAAATAGCTGCAAAAAGAAGCGCTGCAGGAACTGTGAGACCTATAACATATATCCCTACAAGAGTACCTGCGATCTGTGGGATAAGAAATGAAAGTGAACCAAAAACCAGACTTCGATCAATTTTTTCTATAAACTTATTGACATTGATTTCCAGACCTGCAAGAAACATCAGATAAATTAATCCTATTTCCCCCAGCAGTATAATCGTTTCATTCCTATCAAGTATATTCAATGCGTTTGGTCCTATAATTGCACCAACAATGATTATTCCAACAATCCCTGGAAGTCTATAATATTTGAAAATAAGAGGTGTAACTAGAAACACAAGCATTGCCATTGCAAAGATCAATGCAGGATTGGTTATCGGAAAGCTGGATAGCATACTACTGGTGTCCTGTAATAATTTCATGTAATCTGGAATCTACAAAATTTATTTCATTAGAGATAAATGATTTCATATAAAAAGCGGATACATTTAAAGCAGATAATCAAACATTATTTTTGAATACTAGCATCACCATGAATAAGATGCAGATTCACTGAGAATTATTTAATTCTTTTCTGTTTAGTATGGCAAACTTTATTTCCTGTTTCAAACTTGTTTATATATTTATCAGCAGAATAAAACCTATAGTGATCATTGCTGAAAAAACGATGAAGCTGAAGAAATTTAAGCTTGCCAGTTTCAAAATCCGGGGTCTAATCTTGCTACCATCAGTATGATTTATGATTTCTCCAAACATTGGTAATGTTTTTACCATCAACAGCAAGTAAGGGATCATTGCTAGGATGAGAATCCAGCCTGCAGGGAGTAGATAAGCTACAAAGATAATGTTGGATATTAGCAATAAATGCAGAATTAAGAGTCCAAAAATGCTCTTTTTTATCCCCAGTCTGAGCACAAGGCCACGCTTTTTTGCTTTTATATCATAGGGCATGTCCGCCAGTTCTCCACTCCAGGAAAATATCAGTGTAGTCAGACCTGTAATGGGCATGATTGAAATTATCAATGGATGAAATGGAACCCCCTGAGCAGCCGAACCTAAAAGAATTGCAAGAGGACCAAAACCAAACCAAACGACAATTTCACCAAGCCCCCTGTAGGCAAATTTGAAAGGTTCTGCTGTATAATATTTGCTAAGAAAAGAAGCGGTCAGAAATATAAAAATAAATACAGGCCACAGATGAATTTCTGAAATCCAGATAAGCCCTAAGGTTCCCAGTAAGCCTATGAAAAGTCCTGTTCTGGCTATTGTGAACATTTTTCCTTCAAGTTCAGGATTTTTAATTAGTGTAGCAGATCCTCCACTGAACAGGTTTTTACTTGAACTTAAACTGTCAGACCCCTGTTTTGTGTCATATATGTCATTGTAAACATTCATTGATATATGAATGCTGAATCCAACTACAGCTGCAAGAAAAAGACCGGGAATGTTCAGATTTCCTGTGATAAACATGGCAACAGCTGTGCTTATGAGTAAGGGAAAAAGCATGGCTATAAGACCAGTTATTCGGGTCATTTCAAAAAAACCGGGATTTTTTTCAGCCATAGTTTAAAATTCACCTGCAACCATATTTCCATAAGTCCATTGTACAAAATTATTTTTAGGTATGAAAAAGATATAATAATAGCTATTATAATTAAGAAACAGAATATTAATTACTGTTTAACCAAAAGAACAAGATGTTGATAAAATGAAGGATATTTATTTATTTTTGATCCTGGTTCCATCGGTTCTAATTATGAACGTGATTGCATACTACATTTTCATTCCTGATAAATACAAATACAAAAAAAGAAAGATAAATGAAACTATTTCAGCAACAACTCATAAATTTTCATTTTTATCTGAAATTTTGCCCTACCTGTTGCTGGTAGCTTTTGCATATATATTTGTGAAGTCTCAATGGTCAATCGTAACCATGCTTGGTATTTCTCAAAGTTATGCCCTTGCAAACTACATTCTTGATGTGGAAGGCAACATTGTAAGCCTTTTCCAGATAATTGCCAGTCCCTTTTTAACCTATGTGAGTTCATTTATCTATCTTCTAGGATTCCCTTTCCTTTTAACCTTCACATTTGTGATACTTCTGTTCACAAGACAGGTCAAAGCACTGCAGGAGTATGCCATTGCAATCACAATTGCCTATATGCTGGCTTTCTTATTCTATACCTTCACTCCTGTAGCTGTTACTGGACACACATTGCCTGATGTTGTTCCTCTTCTTTACAATCTAAGTCCTATCATAAACGATGGTTTAAGGTCATTAGACCCATTTCTCAACAGATGCTTTCCAAGCCTGCATGCAGGCCTCTCCTTTTTGGCAATGCTATTCATAATATTCAAAACAGACCTCGATAATTTCAAACCCATTGCCATATTCATTACAATAGCTATTCAGTTTACCATATTCTATCTGGGAATACACTGGATACTGGACTTCATTGCAGGAGTAATACTTGCAGGTCTAAGTTTTTATACAGCTGAACAGGTCCACAAAAGAATAACAAATTTCCAGGTTAGTTATGGTAAAAAGGATGAGTATTGATTTTTGGCTCTGTTACAAATTTAAAAATTAAAATACCGTTGCTAGAATGATTGATCTGGTTTTTCAACTACTTTGAATAAGTATACCGTGGTGAGAAAGAGGTTGGTGAAGAAGAAATGATTGAAGATAATATTGTAAATAATGAAGAAAACGTGATAGATTAACAGCTCATAAAAATTATTTTATTAGATTCTACAATAAACAATATTCCATCACATAAAGAACAAAGATTTCTGAGCAGCATCAATCGGATCATCATAAAAAGATAATTGGAATTTACTCAATACTTCAGGCGGCACACTTCCCAGCCTTGCAGTTGAAGCAGACGGAATCAATACTTTCTTTGCTCCGGCATCAAGACATACCTGTAGTAGATCTGCCAAATTGTCCACTGCATTAATGGAGCCACCAATTGTCATATCTCCAATAATAGCGGTTTGTTCATGCAGTGGCTTATCAAGCGCTCCGGAACAGAGGCTGATGAAAGTTGACAGTGCCAGACCATTTGCCAGTCCGATTCCATACATATCCTGGAAGTTGAGGAAATAATCGCTTTCTTTTGTGGATATAGATTGGCTTATAGATTTGGCATTGGCCTTGAAATAATTAATAGCAGTTTTGACAGATTCCTTAGCTGATGAATTGCTGCTAAGCCCCGTAGCTTCATATTTTCCATTGCCGGTGGCAATTTGAAGTTCTATTTTATAAACCCCGATTTTTCCGTTCTCATTTGGTGCAACAGCAAAAGCCTCTCCGGGTTTTCCAAGTCCTGGGGGAATTATTTTGTTACCACCACTTTCTGGAACGTTGACAAACTTTTCTTCCATTGTTTCATTATCCAGGTAAGAGAAATTCACATCGAAAAATTCCATACCACCAATCTTTTTGAGTTGTTCCTTTACACGCCTTCTGCCTTCCAGAGAGTATTTGAGTACTTCTTCAGCTTCTTCTTGGGTAATTTTTCCATTGGGATATATCAGTTTGACAAGGCCAGAATAGGTTTTTTTAACAGCAATCACGTCTCTCTGGTTCAGGTTGGATCCCATCTTGAAATATTTAAAAAGGCTGTCTGCGTAGGAATATTTACGCATTTCACGGAAGAATTCGGCAATATAGTCGACAATAAAACCATGTTTGTCGGTGAAGTGTTCTGGCCGGAATTTTGGGACTTCCCAGCCTGGAAGATAGTAATGTATCCTGTCGAAAAAAGCGCTGTCATTATTCATGGCTTCGGGAAAAGGAGCAAACAGATGGTGAGTCTTTAGAAGGGAGGAGACGCTTTGGTTGATATTTCCTACAAAGGCAATAGAGGCATTGGCATTGATCTGCTCTTTACCTCTAGCAAAAGATCCTGAAGCCATGTAGTCTTTTAGAATCTGGATTCCATCCTTATCTTTGAAATTGATACCTGCAACTTCATCAAAGGCCACTACATCCCACATACCTACCAGTCCTACCTGACGTGTGGACATATTGTAAAACAGATTTGCTACAGTAGTTTGTCCCCCAGAAATAAGGACTGTGTTTGGTGAGATTTCTTTATATACATGGGACTTGCCTGTGCTTCTGGGGCCAAGCTCACACATATTATAGTTGTTTTCAACAAGAGGTACAAGCCTTTCAATAAGATGCCATTTTGTCCTTTCTTCTAGATTGGAAGGTTCCATCCCTACGGAGCGCAGCAAGATGTCCATCCATTCCTCTTTTGTGAAAAAGTTTCTGTTCTCAAGGATTTCATTTATATTGATGTTAGGCAGTTGAATTGGCTTTAGATCAGAAATTATGAAAGGTGACCCCATCTGTTCTGGTTCGTATTCCATTTTAACGATGCACCATATCCCGCCTCCAAGCAGTTTATCATAGCGCATTACATAATCGGATTCAACTTCCACTTTTGCAATACCCAGATTGGAAAACACGGCTTCATAGACATCACGTCTTTCATTCAGTTTTACAGTAATCTTATCAATTATTGTATAATAGCCACTTTCTCTGATGCGGGATTTAATCTTTTCAGCCTCATCAGGCCTGACATAATTCCTAGATAGGATGTTTTTGACTTTCTCCACACCAGCTTCTATAAGGTCTTCATCTTCCGTGGCACAGTTTGAACCTAGCAAATATTCCAGGACGTAAACCGGGACATTGTAGCCTACTTTCATCATTTTAGTGAGGTCTTTGCGTACTACACGTCCTGCGAAGTATTGTTGTAATTTTTCATCAATTGATACATCAATTTCTGTCCCGTTCATTTTTCTGCCTCAAAAATCAAAATCATCAGTCATAAGCAAGTCTACTTCAAAGGGTATGGGATCTATTATAGTTCTCGCAGTGGAGTCCTCATCTATTAACTTGAGATAATATGTTTTATTTTCTACATTCTTGCCAAGAGTTAATATGACCTTCTGCTGGCGCTCTTTAGGTTCTCCTGAGGAACTTTCCATAATCACAGTTTTTTCATCACTTACCTTCTCACCATCGAATTCACTGTCCCAGAGTGCTATACGCAATTTTAAAGGTCTAAGCTTATCACTTACCTTTTCAGTCTGCAGCAGATTTACAGAGAATGAATTGCTTGTGATCCTTCTGCTCGGATTGGTAACAGCTACTCCAACCTTGCCTTTTTTGATTCCTTTACGGTCCAGTTGTGAACTCTTTTTGTAGCTATACTTGAGGACTGGTATAATTATCTCCTGGGGAGCCAGGCCACCATGGACAAACTTGTTTCCGCCTCCCTGCATCCTGAATCTCAGATCAGCTACCGGAACATAGGCATAAAGATCGTCTTCCGTTTCAATAAGATTGTTGATTTTGAATTTGTGAGTGTTCATCACATCGATATCTTCTGTAGTGAGGATGAAGCGTTTTTTAGAATCGATTATCCTGTCTTCATTAAATGTTGCTTTATCGAGTTTGTAGACGCTTTCCAGGTCATCCCGTCTGTAGATGAAGCCGTGATCAGATGTTACAATTACATTATTTAGAAGTTGGGAATTGGTTAGTTTTCCAATTATTTTTTGGATTTCTTGGATGCAAGTTTCCGTCTCATCGAATACTTTGTCTTCTGAATGTTCGCCAGTAGAATCTATAACATCGTGATATATATAGAAAAGCCGCTTTCCTTTGTACTTTTCACGTAATTCTTCTCTTGATAAATCAATTATTTCCTTATATGTCAAAGTAACACTGTCAGGAGTTGCCTTGTCCACTATTTTTGCCCGGTTGGGAGTGCCTTCAGTGCTAATACCATCGGCCAGATAATGTTTATTCTTAAGTTGCAATGAATCATGAGGTAGCAGTGATGCCATTCCCAATCTGGTATAAGATGGAAGAGAACCCACCATGTTATTAAGTTCCATTGTACCAAGTCTGTCCTTATTGAGTCTTTCCTGAAGTTCTACAGCGATCTCATAGCGCATTGCATCGGAAATTATGACTGCAATTTTGTCCCTGTCATTCTTTTGCATGATTTTTTGCACATATAATTTGTAGAATTCATCCTGCCTGTCTGCAAGTTCTACTTTCCAGTAATCACCAACATCTGTATTGATCAGTTCACTCCAGTGGCCGAGCATTTTGTCCAGTAGGTTATTGTTGTACAGGTTTTCCACACGTTCCCTGATCTTAGAAAGAACGTCCGTCTTGTTGTCGAGGTCATAATTGAAGTAAAATTTACGGTAGTAATAATCCATCTGGTAGAGGTTTTTCTCATACCGGGCTATGAATCCACGTACATCTTTACAGGAAGCAAGCGTTTTTTCAAACCCTTTGGCAAACCTATGGAGTTTGATTGCGTATTCCAAAGCACTGTAGATGTGCTGGAATTGTGGATACCAATGCTTGGATTTTCTCTGGAAAATCCAGTCCAGATATTTTTCATATTCTTCCAGGTCGTTACATAAACTGTCCACAATCTGTCTTATGATTGCTCGATCGAATACGTCAAAGGCTTCGGCCTCTATGTATTTGGAAGGATCGGAGTCTTTGATCTCCTGCTTGAGATATTTTTCGAGTTTCAACTGGCTATCTTCAAAGGTTTCCCTGCTGTATTGATCAAAGTAAATCCCGTCTTTGGAGTGATCCATCCATGTACGGATAAAGATCTCACATTCATTACTCATGGAGTTGATGTAGTTCTTATATTTCTTCAGGGGAAGAGCTGTGTTTCGTTTTATGTGTGTTATAAGGATGCTCAAAAATAATTTATATAGTGTAGGATCTGGCTGTACAAACCCGAAGTATTTACCTGCAAGTTCCCAGAAATCATCTTCAAGATTGAGCCTCTGAATCTCAGCCCAGGAGGGGTTTTCAGTTTCATACAGGGATTTAAGGAACAATTTGCGAACTATGTCCTTAAAATCAATAGTATCTGACCCTGTGAGCACTGCCAGAAAGCCCAACACCATTTCGTCCCGGCGCCAATTTGGGTCATAGAATTTCCGGAATGGCTCTACACGTGCTTTACTTTCAAAGAACCTGTAATGTTCTTCCAGGAAATTATCCAGATCATAGCCTTCGATTCCGAATTCACTCTTTATATCAGATATCCGGCTGTTTTCAAACCTTTCAGAATACATTTGTATATCCAGCAACCAGTTCTTCTCAGGCTGTGGCTCTGCCCGGGATGAATATATCAGAAAATGAGTATCAGGTTTATCCTCTTCAATGAGTTTCTTGGTCTCAAAGAAATTCTGCTCAAGCCTGTGGACCTGAATACCGTTCTCCTCAAGAATTGGTTCAATCTCCTCAAGCCCACCATCAGCTGCAGTCTCATCCTTATCATACCAGAAAACTATCCTCCGGTCACTGTATCCTTTTGTATCATTGAATTTTTTAAGTATGGCCTGTGCGGTCTTTTCGGCGTTGAGCATGGTTTTATTTCCTGATCATTTAGTAGCCACTTTTTTTAACCCTTCATTGGTTAACTTTCAATCTATTAAATATAATTTCTTATATTCTTCATTTGCATAATTATCTGACATTCCTGCGATATAGTCACAAATAGTAGAAAGATAAACATAATGGTTTTCCGCAAGACATTTTAGGAACTTATCTGTTTTACCAGTTAAATTATATGATTCAGTTGAATTGATTGATTTTAGTTTTTCGTAAAACTCTTCATTCTTTTCAATATCCTCAAATTCCAATCGAATCATATTCTTCAATTTAGATGGGATTTCTAATCTCATCAAATCTTCTAATTTTAAAGAATTATTTAATGTATTTACTTCAGAACGACTCAGCCTATTGTAATCTACATCATTTAACTTTACAATTCCATTTTCACCTTCAAAGCTTATTACGTATATATCTGAATTTTTAATCAGTCCCTCTGTGAGTCTTGATAATACGTATGAAGGCATTTGGAGTGGGTTTGTGTAAAATGCTTTGAATAATTGCCTTATTACGAACCGAGATTTCCCATCGAATTTGTTCACCTGGTATGAGTTCAAAATTCTATATTTTACTAGTTTTTCGATTTCTATGTTAAGCTCTCTACCCAAAGGAGAAAATGAAATAACTTGATTTTGGAGTATATTCCTTTTCATATCCTGACTTAGTTTAGGATTTTCTTTTAATATATTCCGATGGGAATTAGCAAAAACGTCAAGAATAAAATATTCAATCATATTTCTTACTAGATTATCAGTTTTAAAAAGTCTAGATTTTGATTTTCTGTTTTCAATAATATTATCTCGAACTTGAGTTAATAGTTCAATTAAATTTTGTAAATGCTCTTTATCGTTTTCTTCATATTGAGATTCTTTTAAAATAATTTTATCAATGATTTCTATTATTTCTCCATATAATTTATCTAATTCAAATCCCAACTCTTTATTTCTAAGTCCATCATCAATATCATGTTGCCTTTGGGCAATTTCGTCTGCTATAGATACTATTTGACCTTCCAGTGTAACTGAATATTTTTTGTCAAGATATAAGCTTTCTATCAAAGAGTCATCACTTAAAAATCTCCTGATATCCCATCGTTTCTCATCTATTTTAGTGTGTTTTAGGATTCCTTCCAAAACTTGCCAGGAAAGATTTAGTCCTTCATGATCTTCAAACTTCAATTGAACTACATCTAATACACGCAAACAATTATAATTATGTTTGAAGCCTCCAAAATTTAAAGGATATCTGATTAGACCGAGTTTATCTGTTCCACTCATGACTTCATCTAAAACTCGTTCTCCCTGATGACCAAATGGTGCATGTCCAATGTCATGTCCTAAAGCTATAGCTTCAACCAAATCTTCATTTGCATCTAAATATCTTGCTAAACTTCTTGATATTTGGGTAACTTCTAGAGTATGTGTTAGTCTTGTTCTATAATGGTCTCCCATTTCATTAGAGAATACCTGTGCTTTATGCTGCAATCGTCTAAATGGTCGTGAAAATAGAATTCTATCTCTGTCTTTTGTAAACTCACTTCTATTGATTTCTTCTAATATCTGACATGAGATGGGTAACTTTTCCTCTATTTTTTGATTTAACCGATCCGTTGCTTGAAATTTTTGGCTTAATTTACGTTTCATATCTCCTTCACCAACCCATCAAACAACTTGTAATTCTCCTTGACCCCGTCATCCAGATCGATCTCAATATATGCATCCGCCTTGTTCTTGAGCACCTCATCATAAGCCATGATCTCCTCGATATACCCAGCCAGTTTCGCCTTCTCCTTTGCACTCTGGGCATCTTCACTTGAAAGCATCTCCCTGTGAGCATCCATTTTCCCTTCCAGCTCCAGTAGATACTCAGTCCGCATCCTGGCAAGCGTGGTCCTGTCATAGCGATGTATGTAGACCAGTGCATTGAAAGCCCGCTTTTTCCCTGAGGTGAACAGCCAGTAAATAGGCCGCTTCTTGTACATTTTCACATGGTCTTTGTAGAAATCCTTGAGGAAATAATCCCGGATGACCTGCTCGGAAGACTTCGTTTTCTTCTTACCTCCGACGTAGAGCGCCTGTGCAATGAAATCCATATTCTCCGAGAGCTTCTCCGGCCCGAATGTCACCTTTAAAAACTCCTTGAACCTGCCTACGATGTCATCTGTGAAATACTCCTCATCCAGTATAGGAATGATGGCATCCTCATCCGGCAAAAACTCTGCATCAGGAACTTTCTCCAGAAACTCCTGCATCCCTTCTCCCTGATTGGCAAGGATCAGCCCTTCCTTATGCCGAGAATATCTCCCGAACATGCAGCCCACGGCGTAGGAGATGAACTCTTTAATGGTATCAGTAAGCAGCAAGGTTTCCAGTTCTTCCTCGGATTTGTTGTTTCCATAACGGTAATAGGGATTGCAGGTAAGCGTAATCTCCGAAAGCGGCACATCTGGGGTCAGTTCATCCTGCAAACCGTAGGCTTCAATGAAAATACGGTTATTATCCTCTTCCATTTGTTGCATTTGCAGTGTCATTTCCTTCCAGTGAGCGCGGAGGTTGGAATAGGTTTTTTCGAAGGTTGGACAGTGGAATTCGGGTTTGAGGAATGGTGAGGTGGTGAAGTCCCAAGAAGTTTCGTAGGAGTCCCAGTCGGATTTTGAGACATTAATACATTCAATTGATTTGTCTCTGGTTTTTTTACTAATTGTTTCTACTACAAGTGGTATTTGAATTATGTCTCCTACTTTAAAATCCATTGTAGGGGATAATACTTTCAAATACTCATTCGCTAAAATACTGTTTAACAATCCAAGGATTTCAAAAGGATTATTTGTAAAACCTTTAGCTCCCTTAGAATCAAATAAGAAACCTTTTTGGCAGTATCTTACAGATAGATTCCCTGAACTTAAAGAAGACCAAGTAAGTCCCTCCTTGAATCCGTATTCTCCATTATAATTGTGAGATCTGATACGTCCATTATGAGGGTCAGTATTATTTTTGATATTGTATCCATTATTTTCATATTCTACAATAAAATAATTATTTCCATACCATTTTCTGAATGCTCCACCTTTGTTGTAAGGAAACCATTTTCCTTTTGAAATAATTGATTCTGCTTCTGATTCACAACCATATGTTATTTTTTCATAAGATACTTCATTCCAATATCTAAGAAAACGATCATTATCAGCAGTTGCCATCCCTTCTCTAGTAGTCAAATATTTCCCGAGATTAGGTAAATTAAAGGTTTGCAAATAAATTTCACTTACCCAATAAGCAATCGGGCTCCCTGGAATCTTCTTAAAATCGGCGGCGGAGGCAGTATAAAACCAACCACAATCTGGATTTTTTATAGCTTCTAGAGCTTTTGGAGCCTGATTTATTGCTCCTCGAAAATCAGATAGCCTTACATAGCCACCTTTATAATTAGGAAGATGGGCATTTTTAGCTGTGAATGTACAAATTGGTACTGTTGCACCGTCAAAACCCGAATATTCAAGTTGAATCAATGAAGTGATAGTTTTCTGCTCTATCAAATAATTTCTTAGTTTTTCATATGAAGAAATAAACATCCATACATACGGTGTCATAAATCCTAGTTGGCCCGCAGGTTTTGTAAAATCGAAATTACTTACAATAAACATAGCAAATAAATCTGACTTGCTATTTGGATAGTTGTCTTTAGCGTACTTCTTTAGGATGGGATTCATTCCCTTATTGCCCATATAAGGCGGATTCGTTACCACGCAATCATATTGGTTGCTCATCAGCTTGGCCTGTTTGATGATGGCATCCGGGCTGTTTGGCACGTCTCCAAAAGTATCTATGGCAGGATTCTTGCTGAACTGGGCGTATTCGGAATCGATCTTGTCGAAGTCGAATTTGGGTAGTTTGAGGATGGAACCGTATTCCTTTGCGTCCTTAAAGAATTCGATGAGACGGTGCAGTTCTGGATACTTATTTTCAGGGATGTAATCGATATTATTGGTCTCCTGGATGGAGCAGATATTGAGCTGGATATCTTTTTCGAATAATTTACGGTCGTATTTGCGGGCCTGCATCATCAGGGCAAATCCTGCTAGCTGGGTGGCTCGGTCATCGATTTCCAGACCGTAGAGGTTCTTATTAAGGATCAGGGGTGCGATCTCATTGTCCAGATAGCCCATGGAGCGATAGATATCGTAAAACACTTCAAAGGCATAGACCAGAATATGGCCTGATCCCATTGCCGGGTCAAGCAGGGTGATTTCTTCAGGACTGTAGACTTTTTCTTCCGGATCAGGAGTCTCCTGGTCGATAAAATACTCAAACTTGTCCTGCAGATTGGGATTCGGATTGGATTCCAGCCATAATCTGCCTAGGGAATTCTCCACCATGTATTTGACAATCCACTTCGGAGTGAACAACTGGGTTGCTGCAGGAATATTCTCCTTATTGATCTTCATATTCTTCTTCAGGTTGGCAAACACCTTTTTCTTACGGGGTGCTACGTAATCCTGATAGATCCAGCCGATGATCTCGACTTCCTTCCAGTCCTCTTCAGGAATAATATCATTTAATTCCACAAGGACAGAATCCGTATGGAGCAGGTATTCCGGGATGAGTAATTCGGTGTAATCCTCAATTTGCTCGAACAGAAACGGCATGATCTCATGCAGGTAATTGCAGAGTCTCAGGATCAGGTAGTGATAGAGTTCTTCGTCCATACCCTCTGCTTTGAGGTCCAGTACATGATCCAGATCCAGCTGCAAAAAATCCAGGTCTGATGCTTTTGTGAGGATATCAGGTTCCTTCCTGCCTGCATCAGATGAGGAAAATATGTTTACAGGCAGATAATCGTTAACCTCCATGAACTTCAGGGCTACGAACCTGTTAAACCAGGTATAGGTTACCTCGTCCATCACCTGCTCATAACCCTTCTCGGCTACTTCCTTCACAAGTCGCTCTCGCTGGTGTTTGATCTTTTTATTGTAAACTTTCCCTCCAATAACAATGGAATCCGCGTGCTCTGAATCTACAGGTAACACTTTATCCGGCAGGATACCGTAAAAGGCAGCCCTATGTTTTACTTCCTGTTCCAGTTTATCCCGTAATGAATTGGAAAATGTAATGATACTGTTCTTGTCCACTTAGACCACCTTGAATTTTGTATTTCATCCTCTGTTTTCTTGCAGATACTTTCGCCCCTTCGCAGTCAGGCGGTATTTTTGAGTCGGGCTTTTTGGTGAATCCGGTTGTGTCATTTCAACAAGGCCGGCTTGAATGGCGGGCTTCAGGTAATCATAAACAAATGTCGGACGACTACTTATACCGACACGTTGCATTACTTCCCTTCTTCCTAATGACTTATCTTCAAGGCAGATAACCAAAGATCTGACTTGTTCGGTTACTTGTTCGGTTACTTGTTCGGTTACTTGTTCGCCTGGCCAGGAAGAAGTTTCTTTACCAGCATGGGTTTCTGTAGATACCGCAATAGAATCTGCCAGGTAAACAATGAACCTCACCCTCATACCTATCTCAATAATCTCCGGCTGGGGAAGCCCAAGTTCCTCAGCATCCTTCAGGATACGGCGAAAACCACTGCCCCACTGTTCGATCAAGTCAAGTTCCCTGAAGACTCTGGCAATAACACGATTCCTGATCCTTGATACGCCCTGCTTGACATCCTCGATAGTCATGCCCGGCAGAAGTATGCCTGGATTCTCTATCTCTATTCTGTCATCAAAGAAAGACACTCTGATAGGTGCTCCCTTCTGGGAATAATCCGCATGCACGATGGCATTGACAAGAGCCTCACGCAGGATAGTAAGAGGAATGCTCCATACATCCTTGCGTCGGATATCTGAGAAGTCTGCACTTCTGAAAGCATGTTTCTTCAAAAAGAACATTACGGACTCAACAGAGCCTGGAAGATCTTCATGGATCTCAGTATGGTCGAAAATGTATGCTTTATCCATTCCCTTGAAGCGCCCACACTGTATCCATGCATCGGGGAAATGGAAATCTCTCTGTTTTCCAAAGAGAAGCATTGCACCAGTGCTTGGAACCAGTCTCCCTTGCTCCCGAATTAGGATCTTGAGCGTTATCAACTCCTCTTCGCTTAGCTCCCGTACTCCCTTAAAACGCTTTTTAGCAACATCGAGATCAAGCTCTTCCAAAGATAGATCAGGCATCGGCATCTCATCAAAAGAGATACCTGAAGCACTTCTCTGAAGTTCGGCTATAAGCTCCCTGTCAGCTTTTCTGTTAGTAGAACCAAGTCTTACATAAACGCCATCTATATGACCTTCTTTCCTGACCCAGTGAGGACGTGAACCACTAAGATATACCTCAATAGCCAGTACAGTCTTACCCTCTACTGTCATTAACTCGACATTTGGAACAAGCCGGGGGGAAATACTGTCAGCAATAAGACTGCAAAGCCGCTCTTCCTCATCAAGCGGATTTGAAACTCCTATGATTTCCTTTGTCCCATCCTCAACACCAATAAACAGAACTCCTCCGGCAGTATTGGCAAATGCTACGAGCGACTTCAGTATATTTTTTGGAGAAGACACATCACGCTTAAATTCCAGTGTCTTGCCCTCAGGCAGTCTAACCAGCTCAGATATCGGCAGCCGCATAATTTTCATCCTACAAATCTCATTCGTATATTCGCCTTTTTATCAAATCACTTCGATTTTATTTTCTTCGAGCAATTTCTTCATTTTCTGACGGATATTGTCCAGATATTCTTCCAGATCTTCTTCAGTCTCAATTTTCTTTTGGCTCGTAAATTCAGATGCCTTAACAACCTTTGTAGGCTTTACACGAACCGGCTCTTCTCCATCTTCATCATCCTTTGTTTCCCTGATAAACTGTACTTTTTTGGAAATCTCGCCACTAACATCCTCGTACAAATCATCAATAGAATCATTCAGTGTCTTTGCATAGACACATTCTTCACATGCTGCAATTTTACCCTTACGATTGTCAAAGCGCTGCAAGATGTGGTTTTTGAAATTCTCCTCTAAAATTCTATAAGAATCGATATCCTTGGCAACTTCATTCTTGCGTTTGTCCAGTTTCTCATAACTTTCTTCCTTTAGATTAGAAAGGCTCTGTTGCAGACCTTTATCTATTTTCCCACCTAACTGCGGTAGTTCTTTTATACGGGAGTATGGTTTATCCATCTCCAGAATTTCCTGTACAGTCTGAACATTTCTCTGTATATCTGCATCGAGAAACTGCAGATTGCGCTCATAAATATCTGCCTTCCTGTGCATATTTCTGAAGATATCAACCATTTGACTTTCAAAAAAACTTATTGCAGGTTTTGCTTCTTCGTAAAGCTCTATTAACTCATCTTTCTTATCCGCAACCGCCTGCAAAAAATCAGAGGGATCATTTATTTTATTTATTTCTTTCAGGAACTCACTATAAGCCTTAATTTCTTCCCTGCCCGGATAAGCTTCAACTTCTTGATAACGCCCTGCAAATTTCTCTGCATCATCTCTCTTCTCACTGAAAACCTGTTTTGTATATTCAAAAAGATCATTTTCTTTTTCAGGAATTGCTGTCTTATCAAATACATCATTCAAGACATCCTTGACAGCTTTTATAGTCTCCTTATTGGACTTTTCTCGAATCTTTACAACAATCCTATCAGCATCTTCCTTTTTAGTAAGATAACGGGCAATTTCATCGGCATTCTCGGATTTGAGGATCAAAGGCGTTTTTTGATAGCTGAGCTTGATCTCCTCATTGGCAAAAAGAGTGGCTACAAGTCCTGAAATAGTCATATCCTTCCACCCATAGGGCTTGCTCGAAAACCTCTCCTTAATATCCTTCAAAACAAGCACATCATTTTTTTGTTGCCGAATTTTGATATAATCGCGCAATTCTGCAAGCGCATTCTTATTGGTGTCAGACATTCCTACACCAAACCTTTCCAGATCATCAGCCCTTAATACCCTCAAGACATCTTTATCTGAATCATAGTTATAAGTCACATAAGAAGCCTTGCTGTAAACATTGCGGGATAGCTCATCAAGCCCGTCTTTAATTCTCTCCTTTGGGTTTTTCTTTTCAATACTGTTTACTTCTTTTCCATCAACGAAAACCCGGGAATTCTTTGCACTTTCAAGTACTGCTCTTTTAGCCTCATCAATCAGCTTTTCCTTTTCCACTTCCTTGGAACGCAATATTTCATTAATTTCTGCTATGTTGGAATTTGAACTATTTTGACGCAGATATTTCTCTATTTTTAGATGGCTGCGAACCAGATCAACTACTTTACTATCCTGCGGGAAAGCAAACAATAAAGTATCCTTTGAATCCACATTGCTCAACATATCTCCGGAAAGGGACTGTTGATCGCTTTTATGGTATAATTCATCTGAGAGAGGGGTCAGGAACTTGACAGTTAAATCGGCATTGCCGGCTGATTTGTACTTTTCATCAACTGCTCTGTTAAACTTATACTCCTTATATCTGGCAGGGCAAACTTCACTGGAATCACCGAAAATATATGTATAAATTGTATCCAGAACACGATAATTCTCAACCTCAGTATTCTTAATTTCCTTGTTGATCTCCTGCTCTTCATTGGTCAGGAAATGATAACTATTTCCAGACTTACTGATAAGGGTCTGTTTTTCTAATCTTTTAAGTGACTCGTCCACTTTTCTCTTCAATTCCAACTTATCCTCATTAACAGAACTAACTGAAAGCACAACCAGATTATCAAGGTTTGGAACTACTTCTTTAACATTTCTTATCAGAAACAGTAATTTAAGAATCTGGTTGTCAAATTCCTCAAGCTCTGCATTGTCTTGAGCCTGAGTGATTGTTGATTTGATAATGGGGTCAAGGAAACTCTCAACAGTATCATAAAACGAATAAAATGGAATAAGGGTACCCATATTTTCTTCAGCATATTTTTCAGTAGCTTCTTTGAAAGCATTAAGCATCGAACGTTCACCTTTAGCAAGGTGCTTTCCTGTAAACCCACTGTTTCTGATTCTCTCAAACACTTTCTGCAAAACGAAAAACTGATAGGGCACATAAGGATAAACATTAATGAAATCCTCTTCACCCTTGTACAATTTCATCTCTGCACAGTCTTTGGAAAAAGACATGAGATTCTTAAGTTCATATCTCTTCTCAGCATAAAAAGCTGCAAGGGTTTCATTATATTCCTGCTTTTTGGCAAGTATTCTCTTTTTGATAACTTCATCCACATTGGCACTGGAAAGACTCAATCTGGTATCAAATCGTCCCTGGATTTTTGAGAAATCATAACCTTTGACACGGTCTTCTGTAATAGTATCAATATCAGCCTGAGCAGTCACTACCAGCCACGCCTTTCCTGCCAATTTTGTACCCAATTCCTCTACAATGGTCTGCAAGTTAAGCATCATCTTGCTATTTTCACCAATATATTGTCCAATCTCATCAATCAGAAAAATAACCTGATGATCATCGCCTTGAGATTCACAGTATTTTTCAACCTTTTTGGCAAACTTCTCTACATCCAGATGATAGGTTTCCCCATCATTTTTAAAGAGGGTGTTCAATGATTCTCTGCTTTGATAATCGCAGGCCACCAGAGCATCAATTATAGCATCCTGTTCAAAAGCATATGAATCACGTCTCTCCTCCCAGGAATCCCCTGCGATCTTCTGGAATTCAAGTTTGAATTGCTCATACAATCCTTTTTCAGTCAGATCCTCTTCAAGATCTGCGATCCAGAACACGTCTCCATAGAAACCTCGCTTTTCATTAAAAGCTCGCATCAAAATATTAACAATCGGTTCTGGATCTGCATGAATGGTATTGGCCTTTGAATCAATATTGAAAAGTATTACATCCTTGGTACCAAAATTAACGGAATTTTCAATATTACTGTAGATTGAAGGATCCTCAACTTTCTCCTGGAAAAAATCAAGAGCATTTTTACCCTTAACATTACGGTTTTCAAGAAGGTAGGATAACATTTTGATAAAATGCGATTTACCGGATCCAAAGAAACCGGAAACCCATACACCTATTTTATCTGTGGGAGTAAGCATTGCGTCATAATAGCGCTGGAAAAAGATATCCAGGTGCTTTGATGTCTCCCTAGTGATTACATATTCATCAAGTTCAGTATAAACAACATCTTCATCATACTGATCGACCTTGATAACTCCTTTAATGTCCCTTTTTATGTCCTTTTCAAAAAGATCTTTTATCATAATATCGTTAATCATATTCCCACTCTCAGTTGTCTATTGCACTGTCATCCACAAGCCTGAAAGCCCTGTAGTAATTTCCGTCCTTGAACTTACCAAATAAACTTAAATCAAGCCCGCTATACTTTCCAGGATAAAACAATATCAACGGCATATCATCTACAACAGGCTGTAAATTATTTAGAATTGAGTGCGATCTAACAAGAGGCCAAGCTTTTCCTACACCAGTGATGAAAATAATACCCACATCACCAAAATCATCGATTTTTTCTTGATGGCTCTCTGGATGTTTGCAGGTTTAAGCATGAGTCTTAATTTTTCAAGCAATTTGTCAGAGCCTTTGTTTGATTCAAATTGAATTATTCTTTCTATAGGAATTTTTACTGTGACAATCTCCAAACACAGTTCATATAAATCAATCTCCAGGATATTTATTGATTTCATTTTCAAATTCTCTTTTAATTTTGGAATCCTGGAACGCATAAGCAATTCCTTTTCTGGTGGATAATCAAATATCCAAAAAGGGACTTCATTCCCCAATCCTTTACCTTGTAGAAACTCTTCACTCCGGATAGTTTCCTCAAGTAAATCTAGGCGTTGTTCTATTGTCATGGTTGTTGAAATGTTTTTTTATTGATAATGTATTTAATAATTAGTACTCGCCCAATAATATCTGAAAAGTTGTTTCATCTGTTGTCAAATATAATTATGATGCTTAATAATTTTTTGATTATTTTATGAGACTTTATCCATAAATAACTTTCAATATTATTTAATGTGTAAATATTGTTTAATCTCATTTTTTGCAAAAGTCCTTATTTGAGTGATACTTTAAATGGGTTATACCTTTTGGTTTTATTTATCAAGCTCTTGATTTTAGACTTATTTTCCCTGATTTCCATAATTTAGTGTACCTGAACTGTTAGCTTTAAATTTATTCAATCTCACTCAATTCCGGAAAAAAGGTGTTATTAATGAATGAAGCTGTGTTTGAATGTTGGAAAAATCCGTATTCAGGTCAAGTGACTTTATACTTATTCTGTTGCTACCCAGCATATGATCCTTGTCTGGAGTTATTTCTTCATTCTTTTTAGCATAAAGCAGTACACCACTTACATTTCCTGAATCTTCTCTGTCCCTGTTCTTTACGTAGGTACATATCTGATACAGGTTTGAGGAATGCTGAGAGCGAATTTAGCAATATAGTAAAAATTAAAGGGGTAAATCTAATTTGTTTTTATATTTTTTATAACAAGTATAACAAATTGGTTTAATTTTACTAGATTTGGTATCACGCCCACATGTGTGACAAAATTTTTCTTGATAATCGTCCTTTCCAAATTTACTCCACTTTGTGTAGCAATTTTTACAATATGGATGTAAAGGATCTAATTTTATTTTCTTCTCACACCTAATACAAAAACCAGTATCAATGAGCTCTTTGGAATTACTTTTTTTATTATTTTCTTTTTTGTCTTCTTTATGAGATACCTTCTCAACGGTTACTTTTACTTCTTCACTAACTCTAAACAAACGTTTAGCTTCTTCGTTTATATCGTCATATAATTGAGGGTCTGTATCTCTAGAAACATATATTCCCATTTCATTGTTGTTTTGTTGAGAAAATTCATAAAGGTTCATGGAAGTTATCAAAGCTTCTTTTTCATTTAAGTAACACTTAGCATGTAAATTTTTACAAAAACCTGTTCTAACATAATCTAAATTTCTCAACCAATTGTTTTCATCTGGCTGGAGTTCATTTTTTCCGTAGATGACTTCGGTATTAATTTTAATTCTATTTTTATCCTCAATTAGTTCCCGAATTCGTTCATTAATCCGTAAAAATGGACTAATCAAAATTAATTTTTCATCTGCATTTTTTATAATTTCTTCTAACTTAAAAGAAACTCCTGTTGTGGTCAAAAATTTAGGCATAAGTTAAAATTTTAATTTTTACTATATAAAACATATAGATCTATAACAAAATCCTCAAATCATTTTTTTGATTTAACCTAAGTTTGTCGGTAATTATGAATGAAATTTTTTTTAGCTTTATAATATTAATAACAATGCAACAAAAACTAAGAACACTTTTATTACTTATAATTGACAAACCTAGGTTATAGAATGAAATGGGGGAAACATTATGATAGAAATTATTGAGGATCTGCCAGAAAATGTAGTTGGAGTTACTGCAAGTGGAGTAGTAAAAGAAGAAGATTATGATAAAATACTAAAACCTCTCATTGAAGATAAAATACAAAAGCATGAAAAGATCTGCTTCCTTTACCACCTAGATGAAAATTTTGATAAATTTACTCGCGAAGCTCTATTAGAGGATGCTAAAGTTGGAAAGGAGTATTTCACATCATTTGAAAAAATAGCTGTTGTTTCAGATAAAGATTGGCTACTCAATACTGTTGAAATATTTAAATTTGTTATTCCAGCATCTGTAAAAACTTTCAGCAATGAAGAACTAGCAGACGCAAAGGCATGGGTTAGTGAATAACCTGTTGATCAAATCTTTTCTTCTCATGTTTTCCAAAAGCATTAGAAAAATTAAGTGGCTCGTAGAAGTATTCAATAGCCAGAATAGTTCCAATAGGAAATGATATATATTTATCTGGTGTAATATTATGTGTTTTTTTAGTCTTTGTTGCATTTTTATTAATTGTGACTGGAAAGCTTGGGGTATAAAGGAGTGAGTGAACAGAAATGACATCAAATAAAATGTATCCGAAAGTGATGTGTACACAGCATCCGGATTCAATATCCAGGTACATATCAACCCAGGAAGAAACATATGAAGCAGTCGAGGCAGCTACGAAATACGGTTGTGATGAATATATGCCGGACTATGAGGGCAAAACCACACCATATCATCAGAGTGCTCAGATAATATCAAAATTCATAGAGGAAACTGACCTGGTTCTTGGTAAAGATATATTTATTACACCAAGAGTACCAAGCGCTGTTCATGAAAACCTATTTCGCCAGCTCATGGTTATGATGGCCATCGCTGAAGCGAATTACATCTCCTATAAACATACAGGTATTCAGGCAATAGACGAACTGGTGCATCCAATGACGAGCTCTGTTGGCCAGATAGTAGAATCCCAGCAGCACATGATAGATGTGACCAACCTTGCAAAAAAGGAATTCAGTTTTGAGATGGAAGCTCCCCGGATAATACCACTTATTGAAGAAGTTCCAAAACATCTGAATGCTAAAGAAATTATAGGAAACACAATTACAGCCTATCAGGAACAGCTGAATCAAACACCCGAAAAATACAGGGTATTTCTGGGAAAATCAGACTCTGCACTAACATTCGGGCATGTGGCCAGCACACTCTCATGCAAATATGCAATAAGTGAGCTTCACGAATTAGAAGCCGACACCGGGATCCCGATAGGAATCATATTCGGAACTGGTTCACTGCCTTTCAGGGGACATATGAGCCTGGAGAATAAAGATAACTTTTTCATGGAATACAGGGGCATTGATACGGTCACATTGCAGTCTGCTTTGAGGTTCGATCATGAAAAGGGTGATGCAGAACAATTTGTAAAGTATGCCAGAGATGAACTGTCAAAGTCTCCGGATATATTATCTGCTCAGGAAAAAGAAGAGTTCATCAACATAATAGGGATATTCGGTGCCAGTTACAACAGAGCAATACAGCAGTTTTCATCGACCATAAACAGTATTGCCGATTTCCTGCCCCAGCAGCGAGATCGACTGATGCGTGGGGGCAGCACTGGATACGCAAGGGATCTGCCTGATTCCATAATTGTGTCTCGCCTCTGTCAAAGTGACATTGGAAATGAGCTGCAAGCAAGTATGGCATGTGGTAGTATGAATCTACCAAGAGCAATAAAATTCACAGGAGCATTGTATTCCATCGGAATACCGCCTGAAATAATTGGCACTGGATCTGCTTTAGAGAAAGTCAGAGAAAAGTTGGGAGATAGTGTCTACGAGCGGCTTCTTACCAGATATTTCCCGTCACTGCAAACAGACCTCAGGTTTGCATTTCAATACCTTGATACAAATACAGCATCAAGGTTCCTGTCGGATTCACTCCATGAATCTATCCGAGAAGAGGTTGATATATTAAGAAACATATTCGACATTGAAACTCAATGCGACCCTTCATACCGGATGCTTCTGGAGATGGCAAATCCGCATCTTCTATGTGCAGCAGACAGTAACTGTATTATGGATGCAGACCTCTTGCAGCTTACGCGTTCAATAATGATCAAGATGGGGAAAATGAGGAAATCACTGGGATAACCAAATAACTCAACTGGATGCAATGAGATAACAAAGAAAGCATTGTCGAACAGAAGCAGAACAGTCTGTCGGTTTTAAGAATACATCAGGATGGTTTCGGAGCTAAATGTTGGAAATGGCATCCTGTAGCCATTTCAATACATATATCACTCATACAATCAGTAAGAAAATAAGATTCGACTACTAGCTAAGTACTGTATTTATCTAGTAGGGGGTACAAAAAGGATTTTGGAATTAAAGGTGGGTGATAGTTTGGAAATTATAAACGAACCTGTGATAACAGAGTTGGAAGAAAGGAATGTAGCATATGTTTCATTTGTTGGCAATTACATGGGAGATGCCAGCGTCTTTGAAGAGATGTTTGGTAAACTGTTTAGCTGGGCAGGTCCTGAACAATTAATGGGACCCGATACTCTTCTGATGTCTGCCTATTATGATGACCCGGGTGTTACTCCACCGGAAGAACTTAAGCTGGACGTGTGCATGACCATTGAGGATGATGTTGAAGTTGAAGGGGAAATTAAGAAGAAAAAAATTCCCGGTGGAAAGTATGCAGTAATGCGTGTGGAACTGGCAGGGGCAGAAGAGTATGGTCCTGCATGGGAGAAGATAGTTGAGTGGGTGATGCAGAATAATCTTGAAATTGATACATCCCGAGCAAGTTATGAGATCTATCTCAACTCCCCTGACGAACATCCTCAAGGACACCATATCCTTGATGTATGTATGGCTGTGAAGTGAATAATATCGGGACATTTATGGAAACTTATAATACCTCTTTTTTAAAACAGAACTATGGGAATTTGAGGGGAGAAATTGAGTTTCTTTTACAACTCATCTTGCAGTTTATGAGATGAAATTCAAAATCTGGCAGGCCTTTTAGTTTGAATGATATTGCAGGGGATTTGAGATATGGAATCTGGAAAATAAAATAAAGAATCAACTTATAGAATGTGAAAACATTGCAGAGAACATTTTAAAATTCATCATATATTTAACTGGATGTGAACAAAATAATATTCCAAACTGCTTATGTGGGGTGAATACCTATTTCTTCATATGTGAATCGGCTTGTACCAGGTGATACTTTCAGGGACTGGCTGGTGGAGATTCTTGGTGAGAGGATAAAGAACAAAGATTGCTCGGTTGATGTTCTCAAATATAGATCAACATCTCATACTGTGTGCAGATATAGATTCATTGGAGAGGATTACAGTGTTATTGCAAAATTCTTTGCAGAACCTTTGGGTGAACGGAAAGAATACGACGCATACAGTGCAATGATCACGGAGTACAATAATCTCAATAGAGCCGGACAGTTCATTAATGTTGCAAAACCCATTGCAGTAAGAAGCGATTTTAACTGTGTTCTTGTAACAGAATATATAAGGGGCAAAAAGCTTTTGTGGCACATGGAGAATCGTGAACGTCTGTATGATGTGCTCAGATCCATTGCATATATGCTCCGTAATTTACATGATAACACAAATTCACATTATGACAGAGAAAATGAATTTGCAAATTTCCATCATCTGCTGGATCAACTGAGACTAGAGCCCAGCATAAGAAAAAGTTTTGATATGCTGCTTGGCAAATGGTGGTATAGTACACTTATCGATAGTGAGCACGGGTGCATGATCCACAGAGATACTTCACCTCTTAACTACGTTATATCAAAGGGTGTACCATATGTCCTTGATATGGAAAGTTGCTGGTATCATGCAAACTGCATAAGAGATATAGGTACTCTTTGCGCAGAGATGAAAAACTACTTTCAGCTTAACTGTGGATCCGGAATGAAAGCTGAGCCTTATATAGGACACTTCCTCTGGCATTATTGCAGAAGTGAAGAGGAATTTTACAGGAACACAAGGATTTTGCCATTCTTTATGAGCATAGGCCTTCTGAGAACTGCAAGACTATATAGGCATTCACCATACAATCAATATCTTTTAAAGGAGGCATTATTCTGTTTGAAAGCTATAGAGTCAAAGGTCTGATATTTGATCTCTATAAAACGATCATAGATATCCATACAGATGAAAGTGACCTTGCTACATACAATGCCGTTAGTAAATGGTTGATGTATCAGGGTGTTATGATAGCAGCAGACAGGCTAAAAGTTGAGTATGCTACACTGATCGAAGAAAAAATGAATTCATCTAAGGAAGCTTATCCTGAAATACGGGTAGAAGAGATCTTTTCAAGGATATGCAAAGATAACTCTATCTGGGATATTAACCACCATAAACTTGGAATTGAAACAGCAAGGGTATTCCGTTCTGCTTCACTGCGCAGGCTTGAAGTATTTCCCCAGAGTCACCAGTTAATAAAAGATAACCCGCACTTGAAAAAATGTGTTCTTTCTAATGGCCAGCGTGTGTTTTCTGAACTTGAGATGAGATTTTTGGGAATATACGAACTCTTTGACCTTGTTATTTTCTCCTCAGATGTCAGATATAAAAAACCCAACCCCAAGCTATATCAGCTTGCAATGCACAAAATGAAACTTAATCCTGATGAGATATTATTTATAGGGGATACACCTGAAAACGACATCATAGTCCCAAAGAAGATGGGAATGAAGGCCATTCATATCAATGAGGCCTGGGAACACATGAATGATATGCTTTAAGGCTGTTCTTTTCATTTCAATTTTTAAAGTAGGAGGTCTCGTTCTGTAAGGGAGGATTAGTTAACTTTTTCAAAACTGCCTATATGTCCTTTTGTTGACCATGTGATAAAAGCTATCAGAAGAATACCTAAAAAAGCAGGTATTAGCAGTTTCATGTAAACGCAAACACCTGTCCAGAAGAACATTATCAGCAGCAGGCTTGAGGCTAGTGCTGGGGGTTTGTTTTCCCTCAACTCATATCGGGTAATACCTATCCCAATAACAGCTGCTACCAATCCGCTTATTCCCCATCCTATGAAATTCATCAGTGGAACACCATAAAACATGCCAGGTTCTTTCCATATCCAGAACTGCAGAGCCACAGCTGCAGGATCCAGCACAAGATCTGTCATAAGCAGCAGAAAGGTAGTCAGCAGCACTATTTGCCATAATTCTGGTCTCTGGTGATTTATCCTGATTTCGCTTGCAAGGTAAAGGCTGCCAATGAAAAGCGGAAGCCAGGCAAAGGGCACTGTAAAAGGTGTAGTACCAAACAATTTTGTCCCTATCATTTCAGTGTAATAAAATTCCGAATAAGGAATTCCGGTAATAATGGCCATAGTTTCCAGAACGAGAGCATATAAACCCATTATTATCAACAGGAAAAGACCTTTTTTTGTTCCAAGCCATACAAGTACTGCTAAAAAACATGGAATTGATAAGAATATAATAAAAAAAATAGATATTAAAGAATGATGAGAATCGATATTAACACTGGAAAGAAAAAAAGCAGGTATAAGCAGCATGAAACCTAGTAGATAGAATAGTCTTGAAAGATCTTTTATGATAAACACCCAATCATTTATTTTTTATTATCTTTTCTACTCATGCTGTACAGGCCCCTTTCATATGTATGGACCTGTATACTGCTTATTACTACTATTAATTCAACCTAATATTATAAAAGAATGAATACCCTTTGTTTTTTTGACAACCAAAAAAACAAACAGAATGGATTTTTCTAGAAAGCCTTTTACTAACTTCATTTTTACACCCAGGAAAATATTTTGTAATTTATTAAAGTAAAAAACAGCAAACCACCTAAAAGTATGTTAATATATGGTAAATACCAATAGAGTTTCCTGATATCTACCGAAGGTCTAATTATCAGAATAAGTGGAAATGCTGGGAAGAGTAGGGCTAAAAAGCTGAGTACATGAAGTGCAGATAAATATATAGCTATAAATGCCAGGATTGTCCAGAACACAAGTACTATATATAAAGCAACTTTTTTCCCAAAATAGACCGGTGTAGTGATTATACCGGTGATACGATCATATTTAATATCGGGAATTGCTGAAAAGATATGCATTGCAGAAATATGGCAGTATGCTGCAAGTAATATGACCCATGATGGGAGATCTCCTGCAACCAAATAGTATGCTAAAATGCCTGGCATTACATAAAGATAATTCGAAGAAAAGTCTAGGATAGGTCTTTTCTTAAGCCTTAATGGTGGTGCACTATAAAAGTAAGAAAGTATCAAAAATCCTGAAAATATTAACCTTTCACCCCAGCTCTGAAAAAGCATTAAGATGAGACTTATACCTAAAATGAAATAAATTGAATATTTTAATTTTAATTTCTCAGATTTTTGTAACCGATGTTCCATTTCATCTTTTTTTGGATTTAGTTCGTCAGTATCCTCGTCCCACAGATCATTTACACCGTATATGAAAATATTTGCTAAAAAGAAGAAATAGAGAAGATAAATGTAATATTCGATTTGAATAAAGTCAATAAACGTGTTCGCAGCTAGTGCATACCCTACAACGTAAGTTCCTCCAGTATATATCCAAAACCTGAACCTGGAAACTTTAAACAAAAATGAAAAGGTTGAATTCATAAAATTTTTTAATCTATAACTGCTTCTTGGTTATTATGCTGTTCATTTCATATCGATCTTAGATAATATCACAGATTTTTTATGGAGCTTGGACTTTTTACTGATAATTTTGGCACATTTACCTAAGCCTATTCCAATATTCAATATAATACGAAGAATGCTAGGTTTAATCTTTTTATCATAGACTACAAGTGGATTCTTGTAAATTTGATCTGAAGTCCATAGGTACATCTCAGATGCCGTTTTTATGGGGATCAAGTATCTGCATGGAATAAAAACAAAACCTTCTTCTGCTTTCATTTGCCACTCTTTGTAAATATCAATCTGTGACCTGACTAATGAACGGAAATTCTCTTTATTCTCTTGAATCCTGTCATACTCTAGCCTGCTCAATCCATATTTTACAAGTTCAGTTTCAGGAAAATAGTTTCTACCCAAATCAAGATCTTCATCGATATCTCTTATGAAGTTCAGGTATTGCATAGCTCTGCCTAAATACTTCGCCGAAATGTATGCATCTTCGGGTAAATCTAGTATCTTGGCCATGAACAGGCCAACTACTTCCGAAGAACCGTAGAGATATTTGTCAAGTTCATCAAAGGTTTTGTAACTTGAGACCGTCAGGTCCATTTCCATTGAAATGAAGAATGCATCTACCCATTTTGAATCAAACTCTTTTCTGTTAAGAAGTTCAATAAACGAGTCTATTACCACATCTCCTGTCTTAACACCATTAATTCCTTCATAATATCTATTTTTAAAGTTATTGAAACCCTCAATATCCTGTGGAATACTGTCAACGTAATCATCTGCTTTACGTAAAAAACTGTATAATGTGAATACGTCACTTTTTACATTACCGGGAAAAAAGATAGTTGTATAAAAATACGTTTTACTCCCTTTTTTGAATATTGAATGTATTGTTTTGTCAATCATGTTATTACTTAAAATGATACTATTTTTTTCTTTTATTCTCTTCATTGACCTGTTCAGCAACTATCTGTGAAGATATTAAAGTCATAGGTACGCCAATTCCAGGGTGTGTATACTGGCCCGAGTAATATAGGTTAGAAACTTTTTTGCTCTTATGTGCGGGTCTCCAAACTGCGGTTTGCCTAAGTGTATGAGAAATTCCTAATGCAGTACCTTTATAGGCATTATATCTTTGTTCAAAGTCATCTAACGCAAATATCTTTTTAACTACAACGTGACCTCTTATGTCTTCATGCACCTTTTTTTCAAGGTCTTCCATAATCTTATGATAAAGTTGATCTCTTTTTTCTTTCGTATCTTCTAGTCCTGGAGCTAGTGGTACCAGGATAAATAAAGTATCTGTACCTTCAGGAGAGGCTGTTGAATCTGTCCTTGATGGAATATTCACATAATATGAAGGAGAATCTGGCCATGCAGCTTTTTTCGGATCGAACAGTTGATCGAACTTGTTTGACCAATCCTCCTTCAAGAACAGGTTATGATGATCCAGTTTATCTAAAACCTTATCAATCCCAACATAAGCAACAAAAGCTGATGGTGCCATTACTCTAGTTTCCCAATATTTCTTGGAATAAGTTTGATGATTGTCTGGTACCATGTCGAGTTCACTGTGCGCATAATCTGCATTTACTAAAACAAGATCACACTCATATTCACCATTAAAAGTAATTACCTTAGTAGCTTTTTTATTCTTGATTTCTATTGATGTCACGGGTTCATTGAACTTGAACTCAACACCCTGTTCTAGTGCCAGTTCATGCATTGAAGAAGCGACTTTTCGCATTCCACCTTCCGGATAAAATACGCCCATGGTCATATCTATATGTGACATGATATGGTACATTGAAGGAGTTTTTTGTGGAGAGCTGCCTAAAAAACCGATTGAATATTCTAACACTTTTCGAGCTTCATCACTTTTAAACCTCTTATTAACAAAATGGTCTAAACTTTCCAGGATATTGAGTTTCATACCCTTGAAAAGGAGTTTACCACTCAAAAAATCGGATAATGATGTGAAATCTTTGTAGAGCATATCTTTAACAGAAGATTCGTACATTTTACCTGCTGATTCCAAATAATTTTTTAATTTTTCACCACCATTCTCTTCAAATGAATCGAAAAGTTCATAGTTTTTTTCAAGTGATGGTGAGATATCTACAACTTTCTTATCACCAAAAAATACTCTGTATGAAGGGTCCAGTTTTTTTAATTCATAATAATCTTCAGGTTTTTTATCGAATTCTGCAAAATAGTTCTCGTAGATATCAGGCATCAAGTACCATGAGGGGCCCATATCAAAATTGAACCCGCTTTCACTATAAACACTAGCTCTTCCACCAGAAGCTTCATTTTTTTCAATAACGATTACTTGATGTCCATCTTTAGCAAAAAGGGAAGCAGCTGAAAGACCCCCGAAACCAGCCCCTATAACTATAATTTTCAATATAATCACCCCTAACCCAAATATAAACAGTATAATACCATATTAATTTCCTAGTATTTAGAAAAATCGATTATTCAATTGATTTTGAAGAAATATTAAATAAAATAGTTGGAGAATATAGATTATCTTATAATATTTGAGTCACGAGATTAAAAATCACCTAAATTATAAAAATTTTTAAAATTTCTGTAGATTTTGTATAAAATAGTATTTAACCTTATAAAAAAGCATAAAATCCGCTGTCTTTATCATCACGCGAAATCTGCGATTAAATGAGAGTTTCATGAAGTATAGCAAGCTGGAATATACTCCTCTATACCAGCTTACTATTTTTAATTCCCCGATCCCAATCCGCTCTTGCTTATGAGTGAAATTTTTTTATTCCCACTCGAACTATGAAATGATATTGATTATATTTAACCTAAATTGTGTATAATTTAATATACAATTTTAAATTTTAAAGTTACTATAATTTCAAATGCCACTGTAAATAAATATATAAATTCCAGAGTATTTTTCCATATGATGAAAAAAAATTTAATTGATATTTTATTCATGTCTGAGAAGAGAAAAAAAGTTCTTCTATTGTTAATAGAAGAACCCAAAGAAATGAAACATCTTCTCAAATCTATTAATACCACTAGACAAGCTTTGCTTCCCCAGATGAGACTATTAGAAGAACACCATCTTATAGTTCAGTGTAACGATAAATATGAACTAACTACAGTTGGAAATTTAATAGTCAATGAAATGATTCCTTTATTAAATACTATTGAGGTATTTGATATTAATATTGACTACTGGGGAACTCGAAATCTTAAAATCATACCAAAAAGATTTTTGAAAAGAATAAACGAATTAAAAGGATGTAAAATAATAGAACCCAGTTTGGTGAATATATTCGAGGCTAATAAGGATTTTATTAAAAATGCTCAAAAATCCAGTTCATTATGTTTTATATTTATTTTTATGCATCCCAGTTTATTTCCACTTGCAACTCAACTTGTTAACAATGATATTGACATTTCAGTCATCATTAACAAAGATATGCTGCAAAAAATTGAATCTGAATTGTCTAATGAATTTAATCAACTCATTAAAACTGGGAAAATTAAGTTTTATTTGTATCAGGAAGAGATTGGAATTTTATCCTTAGCACTAAGTGACGATTGCTTAATTTTAAGATTATTCTCTAAAACTTATTTTGGTAATAACAAATTCAGTAATGAACAAGTTTTTTGTTCAACTTCACAAGCACATCAATGGGGTGAAGATCTTTTCAGTTATTACTTGAAAAGCTCAACACTGATAACTGAAATTTGATTATGTAAACTCTCTAATGTTAGTTATTAATGATATTTGTCAATTGTGATCTGCAGTCGATTATCTTGATAGGTTTTCGACAGAGCCGTTAAAATAATTTGCTTTTAATGGAAACATCTAAAATGTGGAATTAAAAAAAAACTGATCTTAAATTAAATGAGAGCAGGCCATCAGCTGAAATTGGATGTGACGAAATTTTCTTTATGTACCTTCTTTAATAAATAAAAAATGGTAACCAATGTTACCATCTAATCATTTCTTTTGTTCTTTTCTCAGGATCATGAACATGGATATGCCAAGCAGGCCGACAATTAGAAGTAATGGACTCATTGTCGGAACTGAGAAAAGAGCTGCACAGAAGTCGTTTGGTTCACGGAGTTCACCTGTGGATGGACAGTCTGCGGGTGGACAAACATCGATCATTTCTGCTGCAAATGGATCATATTCCACATTCATTGAGATTGAGTCTCCTGAACCCGGGCCTTCGCCCGAAGGTCCAGAGCTGTCACCCCACCAGTTGCTGGTAGCAGTGACAATCTCATCGCCATTATTTATGTTGACCAGTCCCTCCTCATTGTCATAAATGTTGTTGTCCTGTACTGTAGTGTTTTTAACCTGGAAGTTCTCTCCACCACTGACAAGTATTCCATATTTATTATTGTATAGATCATTGAATTTTAGAGTATTGTTCGTGGTAGGACCATATGAATTGTATCTGTAATCATTGGTGATTCTGATACCTGCTGTTGAATTATAGATTTCATTGCACTCAAATACAATATTGTGGCAAAGATATGCCAGGATTCCATCAGCAGGATTTATACCCCAACTGGGACTTGTCCGGTTTTCATTGTCAAATATTGTATTTCCCTTTACAAGTGATTCACTTTCAGGATCAACAATTCCAGGTATTGATTCGTTGTGGTTTATCTTGTAAAGTAGAAGGCCTGGACCTTTGTTTTTGTATATCTTATTATTTTCAATTGTGACATGAGTAATTCCTGCATCATGGGCTTTCGAATAAACTATTATTCCACCAACCCGATGATCACTTGATCCAATCGCTCCAGCATTCTCATTTTCATACACTTCATTACAGGAAATAGTGACCATTCCAGTGCCAGAAACAGAACCTACATTAACATAAATTCCTCTTTCTACATTATTGGAAACAAGGTTATTGAGAATGCTACCATAGGAATAAAATGTGATTCCATCACCATCATTAGCAATAGCCTTACTGTTCTGGATAGTTCCATTTTGATCATATCGAACCCTTATACCGTCATTGGAATTATTATGAGATACGATATTATCTATCACTACTCCCTCTGTCTTATCAGCATAAACACCGCGATTAGGTGAGCTGTGAACCTCAAAGTTCTCAACAGTAACGCCTGCGGTCTGGTCAATAAAAATTCCATATCCACTTGTAAAGCTTGATAGGTTGAGTATACTGGTAGGCACACCATTGTCATCTGTAGATCCAACCAGCTTTAGGTTGGACTTGTTTATATAAATTATCAGTTGTTCCTCATAAATTCCAGGGCCCACTTCAATAGTATCTCCAGGGTCTGCACCATCAATAGCATCCTGGATAGAGTCACCTTCTTCTACAGATATTGTAGCTGCACCTGCTGCTCCAACCATGCCAACAATAAAAGCTAGCACCAAACAAGCAACAATAAAAATATTAGTTGATTTTTTCTTTGATCTTAACATTTTACCCCCACCTCAAGATATTTTTATATGGGATGCAATATTTTGCAATGATAACTATTTTGATAATTTTAGATAAAAAAGTAAGAAACTAAGTTACAGGATCATGTCTTTTTTTGGCCTTACATACTCCCATGATTAAAGTTTGTGATCTTTTTCTACCTTTGAACTCTATCATTTGTAAATAATCAATTCAAGTAAAATACAGTACATCCCTACATTCAAGACTCTGATGGAAACATTTTTGTGATTTTGCTCTTATTTACATCGTCCATAATCTCGACTGAGTCCTCTAAGGCTCTTTCCAGTGTAAAGATTTATTGCAGGCTGATTCATTCACCATAGATGAGTTCCATATTCGGTTGCTCCGTACCAAAATAGTGGGCCCATACGAAAGCGTGCTGGAATAACGCAATCACCAATGCCAGATGTGACCCCAGTAGTAAAGCGATACTCCAAAGGCCAAAAAAAGCGAAGGTGTACATGGCATTTGGTGTCCAGCTAAACGCTCCTTCGGTTACAAGCGGCATATTTCGATAGCTTTGTCGAAAATGATCTCCTCCGACTGCACGTTTGAATCCGAAATACTTCTTTACTGACCAGCCAGTGTACAATGCCGGGACTAGCAACATAAGTCCTATGGCTAGTTGAATCCATCGAGGCAAAGCAAGTGTCAATGGACTGGCCATGCCCGCCGCGATAACGACAAAAGGACGAGCAATCAACATCGGAGAAAAAAGGATGGAATGGACTGTGAGGTCATACCTTCCGAACAATTGTGTGAAGAAACCCCATCCCAGTTGCCCACGAAAAACTACCCACACATAGAACTGGTGGAAGATAGTTAGTCCAACAGCGGCCCAGAACCAGCCAGCTTCGCTAATTCCAAGCCAGGACCCTTCATTTAGGACTGGAGCAGCGAGGGCCCACGCAATGGTGGTGAGGATGACAGCTGCCGTTAAATGAAGAAGCTGACCTCGAAACAGAAATCGAAGTGATCGAGCCTCGGAGATAATTAGCGCATCATGGCTATTGGACATATTAACAAAATAGGTGGCTTGCTACTAAAAAATTGTTCTAAGATTCAGGTTATACTATTGCTTGAATACTGAACGATTATAATCAGTACTGTATCTTTTAGGGTTCGATCAAAACCCATAAAAACAAGGTGCAGAACATGAATGTATACTTTAAAATGAATAAAGAACTCTCATTTTCAATCAATAATTATTTATCTAAATATATCGTACTTTTTTACTAATGGCTTCAAACAAGAATTCATATAAGGATTCAGGAAAGTGCAATCTTAATAACGTAGATTTAGATTCAGCTCCATTAAGTTCAGAAACCAAAGAGCGTATAAAAGAAGCTAGGGAAGACCTTAAAAGTGGTAATGTATGTACTCTCAAGCAACTCAAAAATGAACTTGGATTGGAATGAATTATGAAGGACTTTTTACTAATGCATTCAAAAAAGATTTGAAAGCAATTAAGAAAAAACATCCCGACAATTTAAACAAAATTGTAGATTCAATAGAAAATAAAATATTGAATACCCCTTTTTCTGAAGATGTTAAACAATTAACATGCTTTAACTATTATAGGTTCAGGGTTGGAAAATATAGAATTATATTTGATTTTGAAGATGATAATAAACTTCTTTTTTTAGCTGTTGATATAAGGTCATCAATATATGAAAAGTTAAGAGAACGTTTCAATAAGTGCTGAAAGTCATAGACATTATCTGACTACTCCCACGGCTAAAGTTGTAGGGTTCTTTTGAACCTGAAGAATCTTAACCTTTAACAGAGTTAAGTATTTGTTGATTCCCTCTTATTTTTTGACCCATTCTCCATCTTCATTCTTTTGATACTTTTCCTTCACAGCAGACCAAGCTACACTATGCGCAACTTCTTCTTGAGATTTGTCTCCCCTGCGTTTTTCTGGATCATCATACTGATTCCATGCATTATTAAATGCTTTCATGTATATTTCTTGAGCATTTTTCGGGAGATTATTTCTTACACTTGCTGGTAGATCGCTTAATTTGTCATATGGCATGATTTTGTTTCCCCATTTTGGCTTGCTTATATAGAAAAAATGAAATCTAAAGATTATCACTGGACTTGCTGCTCATAATTTTATAACAATAAAGAGTTGCTCTAGTATCCTCCATTGAGTCATGAAGATTTTCAAGATGAGGATAACCATAATATTCTGCACATGTGCACAATTTTTGCCATTTATTGTTCTGGTAGTATTCACTCCACTCTCCACAAATATCGGCAAATTCCAGCATCACATCATAAACTGTCATTTCTGGGATAGTAATTCCTGAGCTATGTAGGAATTTTAGATCATAATTAATTATATTATATCCCACAACAGTATCTGATTTTCGGAGAATATCTTCAATTTTTGGCTTATGGAAACAAATACTTTTCTTATCCTGAACCATTGGCGGAGATATGCCGTGTATTTTTTGTGCTTCTGGCCACACTTTTTTGGTTAACGGTTTAAAGTAATCATAAAACAATATATCTCCTAAATCATCGATAATTGCTAACTGTAAAATCTCATCAGTTGAATGAAGTCCAGTAGTTTCAACATCAAGACATATCACCCCATTGCCCATATTTTTTCCTCTTAAGTATAATCTATTTTATACACATAATATAATACTATGTATATAAAGCTCTATATGAATCATTAAAGTTTTTTTTATAATCAAGATACAGGTAATTACAATAATTAATTATTTTTGAGGTTCGTTGAATGATTATCCTTTTTTTGAGCACTATTCAAGCATGCATGATCAATGGGAACAATGGTATTCCTTAATATTGATAATTCAACCCTGTGATTTTATTTTAAAATTGCAATTTCAGTTTCAGTAATTCTATTTGATTCTTTTTCAGGAAATATTTCATTTTTTATTCGCCTATAACAATTTTCAGCTATCGTAGTATTACCCTGAATTTCAATTATATCAAAACCAAACAATGATGCAAAACTATCAATATTTTCTTCAAAATTTGGTTCATAATTTAACCCTGTGTTTATTTTAGCTAACACATCTATCCCCATTTTCTTAAAAAACAATTTTTTAGTTTTATCTTTTTTCATTGTTCTTTCAAGATCTCCAAACAAAATATCCCAATTTGAAGCCCACATGGGTGTAAAGAAAATAGCTTTTGGATACTGCTTAAGTATCTGGTAATACTCATCATCACCTCCAAGAGCAAGTGAAACACAATCGGTTACTTTTGATGATTTGGTATTGTCATAATTTTCCAGAATCCGAATGACTGTATCAGTTTCATCAAAATCTGAGTTGATGTCTCTGAATGCTTTTCCACAGGAACCATAAAATAATAATATACCTTTAGCATACTTAGAATATTTTTTGATAATGCTATAAGTTTCAGATTTCAGTTTATTTGGGCATGAATGAAGATGTTTTGGTTGAATCACTATTACAACAGTAAGAGTATCTATGTTGTAGCCATGATTCACAAACTTTGATTTGAACATATCCTCATCAGCAATTTCAGGAGTTATATCAGTACTTCTGAATTTTTCTACCAAATCTGAAATCTCTCCGTTATCTATTATTATAGTTCTCTCAATGCTGGTATCATCTGACAAGATATGAACAATCTCATCTTCTAAAATTTTACATCCAATTAAAAATAAAAACGTCATAAAACCTCCCTTAATAGTATAAATTATTGAAAGAAATCAGGGATGCAGATTAAAAGTTCCTTCTTTGGATCCTTAACCTCACAGATCACAAATCTGTAGTTTATCCTTGGAAACTGGTTTCCTGGTAAATTTTTGGCTCCAAATGATTTTACCATGGAAAATATTCCTTAGCAGCATTCGATTTCTTACTATACAGCAGATAGTTCATAATCTATCCTGGCTTAAAGAATACAGATAACAACGTTTAAAATAAATCATTCAGATTATAGACATTACCACGCAGGCTACTTTATTTTAATTTTTAATCAGTTATTTAAACTGGTTATTTCACCAATTTCCTGCAAAGTCTCTTAATAATAATTAATGTCATTTAAGAATTTAATCAATTAAAAATAAAATGGAGACTAAAAAACTCTCCAAAAAATAATATATTCAAATTTTTCTCCTAAATCCAACATAAATGGCGATTACAGCCATCAGAACAATTATTGCCCCTATGATTTCAGAACTCGAAAATGAAGGAGCAAATCCAGAATCTGCTTTATCTTCTGCGGATCTTGTTTCCATTTCATACCCCTCTACATAATCCGAAGACGGTGCTTGAGGCTGCTCACCCTCAGTTCCATACCCAATATCCTTTACAATAGTGTGGTTAGTCTGACTATGATCTCTGATTGTTGGTGTAGCCAGGTCAGAACTGCTACTACTGGATCTTCTACTGGTTTCTCCGATATCTGCAGAAGATGGTTCTCTGTGAGTTGCTTCCTGCATAATTCGTTGGTATTCTGATGCAAGATCATCCGAAACTACACCAGGAACTGACATGAGACCCTGTACATATGAATCAAGGGATGGATTTCCACAGGTATGGTGACAGCATGTAACACCATTGTTAACCACAGATTCAACATACTCTTTAACAAGCTGGTTTAAGATCTCTGAATCCGCATTCCAGTATTCTTTTCGGGCAGTTTCGAGCATTCTACCTGTCATAGATTGATAAGCATGGGGATTTGCATCTTTGAAAAATTCATTTACACCAAGATCATATTTGTCTTCAACGTATATGTCATATATCTCATTCCAATCAGAATCTGAAATAAGATCAGGTGTAACCACATTCCAGCCCCACATATGCTCTGTGAACTTCATAAATTCACGTGCACCAGCATAATCATGTTCCATCATACCCTCAACCCATTGCGGATTGAAATATCTGGCACGCAACTCTGTTCTCATAGATTCCCTTAAGGTTGCAATACGCAGATCATTTGGATTCTGTAATTCTGCAATATACATCTCTGGATTACTACCTGTAACTGATCTTACAGCAAGACCAAGTCCACCAAGATAGGAGAACACATCATCATTGTCAAAGTGACCATACAAGTTAGAACTTCGACTGTGAATTGCAGAATCTACGTTCATTAAATTAAGTCTAAGAATTGATTCATAGCTGTCACCCCAAATCTCTTTTCCATATATATTTGACATTTTGCTGATAAAAAGATCAGCAAGTTCGTTTTCGTTATCCCAGGTATCACTAGCATCTATAGCTTCTGAAAGTCCTGTGCCATAAGATCCGGGAGCTTCACTAAATATACGTGCCTTTGACAGGTACTCAGCATCGGCTGGATCAAAGCCAGCATCAAGAAGTGCCTGTTCTATTTCAAGTGAATGAGCACGTACATAATTGTTTTCTGCGGATTCATTAAGAGCAGCTACCATCCTTATAGCCTCATCGATCATTTCTAACTGGTATGGATAAGAATCACGATACAGGCCTGAAGGCATGACGGTTACATCAATTCTGGGATGAGTCATATCTTCTAGTGGTATTACTTCAAAACCAGCAAGTCTGCCCCACTGCCTAACAGGTTCTACACCCAGTAAAGCATGTATCTGTGCCTCCATCAGGCCTTGATGTCTCATCGTTTCAACTGACCAGAGAATAAAGCCAACATTTCGTGGATATTCTCCATGTTTGGCCTTATAATCATTTAACATGTCTTCAGCTAGAGCTGCTCCAAGTGCAGAGGTCTCCGGATCGGGAATGGCCCTCTGATCGAAACTGTAGAAGTTCTTTCCAGTAGGTATAGCTGCTGGATTTCTAATAGGGTCATTGCCAGGACCCGGGGAGATATATTCTCCATTGAGTGCTCTTAGAGTATTAGTTATCTCCTGTGTTGCAAGTTTGAGATTTTCAGCATATGTGTTGCCTAAATCCAGATTATCAGTAATGCTCTGATCAACAGTTCCAATCACTTTTTGCTGTGCATCGTCGACTGATGTAAAATTGAGTAGCGTTTCATTCAACATAGCATCGGCATACACGTGTGCTTGGTTTTCTCTATCTTCACTGCATGTTATATTTGAATCCACGTGATACTCAATATTAGATATGAAATCATTACCAAGCATTGCTTTGACTGTTGTCACAAGACGCATATCCTCAGGAGGGGTACCGAATATATGAAGACCCATTGGCATTAAGGAGTAACCAATACGGTGTAAATAATCATGTAATTCTCCTTTGGCAAAACTTTCAAACTCAGAATTATCCATGTTCCTAAGCTCATCAACAGAAACACCAAGATCAGTATCAAAACCAAGAATTTCATAGTACTCAGTTACGGTCTCACGATATGAATCAGCAAGAGCTGTGTTGTTTGCTGCGACTGCATCTTCATAGGAATGAACCCTATCATGTATTGTAGCAAGATCGCCATAGAATCCTGCATTTGATACTGGTGGTATCAAATGGTCGATTATCACTGCATTACCACGTCTTTTGGATTGAGTACCCTCACCTACATTATCAACTATATAAGGATATATTACAGGAGTATTTGCAACCATAATCGAGGGATAGTCATATTTCCAAAGACCGGTTTCCTTACCAGGTAGCCATTCCTGAGTTCCATGTGTACCAAAATGAATTATTGCATCTGCCTCAAACACGTTGTTTATCCAGAAGTATGTAGCAAGATACTGATGTGTAGGGGGTATTGACTTGTCGTGATACAATATTGATTTATCTGAGTGCCAGCCTCGCATTGGCTGGGGAACTAATATAACATTTCCAAATTCTGTAATTGGTATAACAAATGAATCTTCATAGACCATGAGTTCGCCTGGTGCTTCACCCCACGTAGCTTCAACTTCTGCTCTTACAGATTCAGGTAGTTCATTATACCAAACAAGATAATCGTTTTTGGGAACCAGAACAACGCTCCCTTCACTCACTACCTTCTCCAGTTCACCCGGAGCCCAATTACCCACGTTCCTGTTTGCTTTAAGCATCTCTATAAGCTCACTGCCATTTGGAATAGGCTCAGAAACTGTGTAGCTGTTTAACTGCATATTCTCAAGTAGTAGAGGTAGACTTGCAGGGACATTGAGGTAACTTGCACCTATATCTGCTTTGCCTCCTCCATAGTTATAGTAGATTATACTGACTTTTTTATCTGAGTTATCCATATGTCTAAGTTTTGCCCAATTGATTGCCCGGTCACAAAGCCATTCTACCTGTTCCATAATCGGCTCATAGTACCATCTTTCTGTAACAGGATCCTGGGTTCTGCCTGCTATCCATATATAGTCTGTTAAACCTTCTATCTCAGGTTGTATTATTTGTGAAGCAAGTGTTGTAGAGTCGCTAATTCCACGAACACTTGCATTGTAACCTTCGGGGCATAGGTTATAATCCTTAACTCCTTTCAAAATAGGTACATTATACTCTTCTAGATAAGATACAGATGTAGCATAATCGAAGTTTAAGTAAAACATTTTGGTTGAGATTAAAACATCAACAATTGTTTCATTATCCTTGACGAAATAATCTACATCATGACTGAAAGCTCTTGCTGAACCAAGAATCACATTCATTTCCTTTGATTCAAGATACCGAATCATAGTATCTTCAGTTTTCCAATCGATTTCATCAGAAGCAAGTGTACCAACAACAATACCAATTGTCGGAGATGTGGAATCATAATATCCTTGCTGATCATACCATTCAAAGTATTCTGCAGAGTTATCGAAAATCAAAGGAAAGGCATCTGGATGATAGAGGCCGTGCTGAGGAATTGCTGGCGGAGCTGGTAACGAGTACTCAATATAAGCTTTTTTTATCATATTGCCTGTAAAACGTATCCAGTTCTCCATATTTGCAAAACCGTTATTTCTTTGATATTCCTTCATGATATTATAAGGCTCATCGTCGATTACAAACGTCTGCTCTGCATCACCGGCACCTGCAAACTGTCCGATCTCAACACCAGCAGCTTTTGCATCCTGGAGAAGTGATTTCAGACCCCCTTCGTGATAATCTTGATGTCCTACCATATACAGAATAATTATATCCTGGTCAGTAAGGTCATCTATGGTATTTACTGCTTCACTGCTGCTCACAACAACAATATTGAAACGTTCAGCTATTACTCGCCTGTCATTGATAACATTCTTCATGAAATGTCGATTGGTATCTGAATTGATAATATAGGTAATGTTGATCTTTTGTTGAATAATTTCAGGCTCTGGAATATCTTCTCCTATCCAGAGATCACTGAATTTTTGTCCCATGAACATCAACATATTCTTGATGTTGGAATCTCCACCCTGGGTCCAGTATCTTTCAATATCAGTATACTCTTCTGTATATAGGTCGATATTGTTAGCAGTGAAGTTGGAACTTAAGTTATAACCAATCACACTATTATTGTTTTCAGTAGCGTTTATCAGGTCAAGTTCCCATGAATCCAGAATATTTTCTTCCTGGGATTCAAGGAAAATGATCGAGTAGTTAGAAAAATTAAGGTCTGATGGAATACTATCAGCTTTTGAAAATATAGTAAGATTTATTTTATCTGAAATGTTTTGATTTGAAGCAACATTTTCAATTGCCTGTTTGTTTGTATCTGTTCCTAAAATGAACAGGTATTCATCTTTTACAGTCTCCTGTGCCGATACTACAGGCATTGCTAATAATGCCAGCAATACACTTAAAAGAATTAAAGTACTATTTCTTCTTTGCATGTTATCTCCTCGGTAATATGCTAACATCCCGGAACATTGCTTGCAGGCGTTTCCGGGGTGTCAAACTTCTTATCAGATTATCAATATTTTATTCAATCAACGGTTTCCATTTTGTTTCCATTTTCAGGAACGTAAATCACTCTCCCATCTGCCAGACGGTATGCTGTACCCATGGCTTCACCACTGCCACCACCAATATGTTCGGTCATATCAAGAATTTCAATTGACTGTCCCTCTTTTATGACGATCTGCATGTCCTCCTGACCGGGATTCTTGATGATTGTTACGTCCTGGGTAGGATCAAGCATTTCAGGCATGTTGAATGAAAATACCATGGCTATCAACAATGCAACAGAAAATACCATTGCTACATCAAACAGGTTAGCTACACTTGTTAGCGGATTCTGCTCTTCAGCATCACTTAGCAAACCCGTTCTACGATATCTTCTTGATTTCATTTACTTACCCTCCAGTGTGTTGAGAATGTAATCAATATCAGCCATATCCTGCCAGTACCATCTTTTTCTTACCTGTGTGAGAACATAGGCAATACTTCCTGCAAATAACCCAATTACTGTAGTTGCAAAGGCTACTATCAGATTATTTGCAAGCTGTTCTATATTGCCCTGAGAAAGACCTATCAGTGCTGGTCCCAGTGGAATCAATGTTCCCATCAGACCCAGCATCGGGGCAACTGCAGCAATCACACGGGTCTGCTCAAGATTTTTTGCCATCTTAATTTCATAATCTTCAGAAATCCATTCAATTGCAGGAATACGGTTAACTTCCAGATGCTTTGCTGCAGAATTTGCAAAGGAAGTAACAATATTTGTCTGCTTGAGTGTTTTTAGCGATTTAGCAGCTCCTGCAAAGTCTGAACACTGCATACGTTCCTGTACCGACAGGCAGGTTGATTCTAAATTCTCTACATCTCTATTTCGTTTTGAATATTCGGATAAGAATTCTCCTATCAATATCAGGGATAGTAAAGATAGAAGTAGCAATACAACAATCACAGGATAGAGAAGAGAAGATGAAAATGTATATAGTATCCCAAATATTAGAGAAGTTGGATCCATTTTTTTTAATCACCTTTTAGTTTATTTATTGCATAGCTACTGAGAACAATAGCTGCAATGATCAGCAGGGGTGCCAGTTGAAACTCTCCTCCCGATGCGGTAATATTGAGCTGTTTGGACTGCATATAAGCAGGAATTAGCATAGCACCGAGCAGGTAAAAAAGGCCAAGAAACATCATCACAGTCCCAAGATCTTCTGGTGTGCGGTTCATTTTGCCAAATAACCAGCTAGAAGACAGAATCGAAATAAAAAAGACAGCACCTACAAAAGTACCTATAATCCATCCACTCCATGTAACTGTTGTTGCAAGAACAATGCAGGATAGAATTAAGGCACTCAAGCAGGCAGGACATGGAACTGCTAAAAATAAAAATGTCTTTCTTGAAACGTCATGGCCACACAGCCATTTTTTTTGTGTGTATATTCCTGCACCAATCAAAAACAATGCAATTATTGCATGTAAAGTTACACCCAGACCAAGTATTTCAGTTAAAACAGAGATATCAATAAAGGCCAATAAAATTCCAATTAGAAATGATAGTGCTAAATAGCTTGAAGCTATTAGCAAAATTTGCTTTTTGTCGATACTTGAGAAACCGCAACCTATTCCGGTTTTGAGCCCTATGACAAATATCCCCAGTACTATTCCAGCAATAACAGCTATACTAGTTCCCATATACTAGTCCCCATTATATTAACCCCACAGAACTAAACTAAATTAAAGTAGATAAATTAGTTTTTTTAGATAACAAACATTATCAAACAGGTTAATGAGTACAGTTTTATTTGCTTTAAACGAAAAAGAAAGAAGAATTTTTGAATCCAAAAAGGACCCCTTGCCGGGTTAAAATGGAGACATCATAAAATATAATCATGAGATACTATCATGAGCTTTAAACAACTTAATAGTGGTGATGAGCATATCTAATTTTTGTAAATTCGATCTTTTCGACCTCGGATATCTCTTCAACTGTTTCATCTACTATTCGTTTAATAACCAAATCCTATTTTCCATTATTTGACTGAACCTAATATGTAAAAAAGATGAAAAAGCGTGTTGTTTTAGTTTACTGAATGGTTTCATATACATTTAGGTAGATGTTATTGATATATAGTACTGTATATTACTTCAAACGGTGTTTTCTGATGACAGGCGCAGGGGAAGATCCAACCTCTAAAAAAAATAGTTTTTGTTTATAATGCCGATAGCGGCATTGTCAATATGCTGAAAGATTATGTGCATAAGATAGTATCTCCTTCTACATACGGATGCACGCTCTGTAGTCTTACATATGACAGCAGGGGTGTCAAAGATTCCTGGACGAAATTTGTATCCCAAATGCACTTCCGCTCAGAGTTTTTCCACAGGGACGAGTTTATTGATAAATACGGTAAGGCAGATGATCAGTTACCATGCATATATCTGGAAAAAGACGGCAAGCTTGATCTTTTCATCACCGGCTAGTGAGATAAATGAATGCAACAGCCTTGAAGAACTAAAATCACTGTTATCCGATAAGCTGGCAGGCATATCCTAATGAGTTTAACAAATGTATAATTTTTATTCTACAGAAAATAGAGATAACGTGCATATAAGAAACTATATGAAACCTATTTAATCCCGAGTCATGGTTTAGTTCATACTAGAAAGGCAATAACTACAAACTTGTTTGAAGCTTAAGAATGTTTTATCTATTCAGATCACATATGTATGATTGATGAATATGAACATTATAACAAAAAAAATAAAAAATAAATCGATCCCTCTTATTTCAATTGGATTGATTGCATTATTATTATTTTCATCAGGATGCTTGGATAATAATATAATTGGTGAAACTGAATGTGATGCAATGATTCATTTACCAAAGGAGAGTTTTAGTAAATATGAAGATATCCAGTTCGAAATCGAGAATACTGGAGATACTGTACTAGAATTTGGCCGTGCATTCAGCATAGAGTATTATGACGAAATCAATGATACATGGACTCGAATCCATTTAGATCTGGTGTGGACTGAGGATCTAATAATTCTATCTCCTGGAGAAACTTTCGATCAACAAACTTTCAATCCTGCCTCAAATTTCATGGATGAAGTAAAAGAAGGTGAATATAGAATTAAAAAGAACCTGATCTGTGCAGATACAGGTGAAATTCTAGAGTTAACCAGAAACTTCTACATTGATATGGACAAGCCTTACCCCAATGCTTCTTTGAGCCTAGAGAAAGAAGAGTTCAATAAAGACAACAACATCGAATATACCGTTGAAAATACTGGAACTACACCAATAACCTTTGGTCGAATGTTTGAAATTGAATTCTATGATCAGAATGAAAATGCCTGGGAACTCGTTGAAATGCAAATGGCAGTCACTTTAGAAATGCTAATATTAAATCCTGGCGAGGAGTTTAAACAATCATTCAATCCATCAGAGCATTTTACTGAGGATGTTAAAGAAGGATTGTATAAAATCAATAAGTCAGTCACCTGCACAGAAACCGAAGAACCCCTCCATCTTGAAAAAGAGTTCAATATCTTAGAAAATTAAAGTATGTGGGTCAAATAGATTAACAAAAAATGTGAATCAAACTATCCACTTTTTTAAAAAAGAAGCACTATTTTTTGTGCTCTGTAGAGATACATAGTATTCTTATGGACGGAAACTTACAATAATTGCAAATATACATCGAATTAAAGATACAAATTACAAGTTTAAGATTTCGATGTTGGTTTTGACAGGGACTCTACAGAGCCAAAAATTATCTAATAATTTAAATTTCAATCATTTTTGAATACCTCGAAGGAAGTTGCGTATTTCGGCATTGAAAATCTCTGGTGCTTCCTGATTGGCCACATGACCAACGTCAGGTATTATCACAAGTTTAGATGTAGGAATCCTTGAGTGAAGTTCTGAAGCAATATTAAGAGGAGAACGCTGATCCTTTTCACCATACAGAAGCAGTGTAGGTACTTCTATAGTTGGAAGCACGTCACGAAGATCCGCTTCAGCAAAGGCCACTGACATTACTCTCATCCCTACCGGGTGAAATTCAGACATTATTTCCTTATTTTCATTGATCACCGTAGAAGACACTGATTTTGTGAAAAGTGTTGGAATCCATTTATCCACAACATGGTCAGGAGGCAATTCTGATTGTTTAAACGCCATTTTCAAGCGCTCTTCTACGACTTCAGGTGGTAAAGATCCAGCCCAACCAGCATAAGCTGAAGCCAATATAAGAGATTTTGGTATGTTGGGGTGGCGTCTGTAGAGTTCAAGTGCAAGCCCAGAACCAAATGATAAACCAAGAATGTGGGGTTTATCTAAGCCTATCTCCTGAATAAATTCCGCGAGACAGTCGGCAAAGTCAGGTAACCGAAAGGTTTCTGGAGGATCTGTCGAGCGGCCACAACCTGGAGCGTCCCAGGCAACAACTGTGAACTCATTGGAGAGATCATCAAGTTGTCTACGCCACACCCGACTGTCGCTAAGAGCTCCGTGAAGAAGTACAATAGGTGCCCCCTTACCTTTTCTCTTGTAGGCAATGTTTAAACTACCAATTTTAATTTCATCCATATATAACCCCATAACCAAACTTAGAGCCCCGAGATAATCTACTTTATGAAACTTACATACGAATAATCAGACTTTTTTGAAAAATAATAGATTTAATGAATTATTCAGGTAGGAATTTATACAGAACCTAAAAAGGCATTATCAACAAAAATCATGCCAAAATAAGAACATGTAGGAATCGGTTCCTCAGGTTTGGAACTTTTTTGTGATGCTCGATGTTCTCAATTTCCATCTATAACTTCCTCATCTGTAATTCTTTCTATTCTTATTTTATTAGATATCTCATTTTTGAAAATACTTAATTTCCGGCTTAGTATCGGTTGCCCGATGTTATAGATATCCGTATATTCCAGCTCAAAATTCATATCTGCTAATAGTGATCTAATTTTTTCCTTTTCTTGGATGTGCTCATCATCACTTGAATCAAAAAGAATATACAGTAACCGAATTGAATCACCTTCTTTTAGTGCAGTATCTTTTAAATCGACCCTAAAATCAAATTTTTTGCATGATAAGTTCTTGAATTTAAAAAGAATAAACTCTCCAGGAGACTTGTTTTCTTCACCGTTTGTCTTGATATTTTTGATTAGCATTGGTCCAATCCCATTATTTACAACATCAATAAAGAATTGGCTTGCACTTGCACCGTACCTAATATCCCCTATAGGACGCACGGATTGTATATTGTGGGTACGTTCATTTTCAACACTTTTAATGCCAACATAAAGTGAAATTAAAGATATGACAATTGCAGATACTGCTATAATTTCACTTAAAAAGAAATCCATTAGTTCGTTTATAATCATATCATTTCCTTGTTTTAGATATTCCAGTTAAAATCACTTATTTGCGCCTCCATATAAATATAGTTAACATATTTATATCTTGAACTTATTGAAAGTATTTATGGATTTACCTAAAAAATATTTAATTTTTTTAATAGTCTTGTTTTCTTTCGCTGGGCTATATTATATTAGTTTGTACAATTATCTATTATTTCATACTTTAATTGAAGGTTTCACCATTGTCGTAGCTTGTTGTATTTTTGTAATTGCATGGAATTCAAGAAAATTTGCAGAAAATAGTTATTTGCTCTTTTTAGGTATAGCTTATCTTTTTATTGCAGGTATGGACGCTATTCATACACTTAGTTATACAGGCATGGGACTGTTTTTAGGGTATGATTCAAATCTGCCTACTCAGTTATGGATTATTGCAAGATATATGGAAAGCTTTTCATTTCTTGTAGCTGCTGTTTTTATAAAACGCAATATCAACCCTGGACTCACATTTGCAGGATATTCAATAATTAGCATAATTCTATTAGCATCAATATTTCAATTTAATATTTTTCCAGACTGTTTTATTGAAGGAGTAGGATTAACAACTTTTAAAGTCTTAAGTGAATACACTATATCCTTAATACTCCTCTTTTCTGCAATTATTTTATTCAAAAATAAAAACGAATTTGATCCAAAGGTAAGCAATTTGATATTAATAGCTATAATGCTAACTATTTTAACAGAACTAACGTTCACATTTTACATTGATGTATATGGCTTTTCAAATATGGTGGGACATTTCTTAAAACTGGCATCTTTTATCCTCATTTATCAGGCAATAGTTATTACTGGCATATCTCAACCATATAATTTAATTTTCAGGGATCTACAAAAAAATGAAAAGAAGTTGAAGGAAGAAAATGAATTAAAAGATTTGTTTACAGATATTCTTCGACATGACCTCTTGAATCCAGCAAATGTCATTAAAGGTTATACTGATATTTTACTTGAAAATGAGAAAAATGAAAATAATTTAAAGATTCTTAAAATTATCAAAAAAAATAATGAAAAAGCAATAGAGATTATAGAAGCAGCATCCCAGTTATCAAAATTAGAAAATACTGACAGCCTGGGATTTGAAGATGCTGATATTGGGGTTATATTTAAGAAGGTGATACAAAATTTCAAATTTACGATAGAAGAAAAAAATATGAAAGTGAAGTTCATTGCAGACGGGATTTACTGTGCCAGAATAAATCCATTGATAGAAGATGTTTTTGTGAATTTACTTTCAAATGCTATTAAGTACAGTCCTGATGGAGAAGAAATTATTATCGATATATTGGATGCCGGAAGTGACTGGAAAGTAACAGTTACAGATCATGGTCAGGGAGTATCAGACAGCGATAAACAAGCAATCTTTAAACGCTTTAAACGAGCAAATAAAGGCGGAGTTAAAGGTACAGGTCTGGGCCTTGCTATCGTGAAAAGAATCATAGAGCTACATGATGGAGAAGCTGGAGTAGAAGATAATCCTAAAACCAGTGGATGCGTTTTTTGGGTTACAGTTAAAAAATCCACATATTCTACTAAAAGTGAACAAAAACCTGGCTAAAGTCCAGGTGGTAGTTCACTTTATTTCTTAACATTCAGGCCTACAGTGATTGGAATCTCTATTTACTTGCCGCCCTCAACCAGGCAGTAATAAGTCTCTGTAAGGTTATTCTCTTTGTACACTTCACATTCAGGACATACACATCCTTTCTCATCCGTAATGCAGTTGCTTTTTCCAAAGGCACAAAACATTCCCTCTATGTGATCTATTTCTGAAATGTTCCCTTTGAATGCTCCTTTAAGGAGCTCAGCTGTATTGGAGGGTATTGATTTTACTTTGCAAGCAAAACTATAGCTTGGACATTTCTTCATACAGATACATTTCATGAGATTCTCTTTGTTCTTTTCCACTCCTTCCACTCAAATCACCTTTCTTTTGTCGATGTCAAACGCTCTGAAAAACAACTTGTACGCACAAGCTGCATACCATATAAATGTGGTTATGGATACTATTTAATGGTATTTGTTCGTTATTTAGTTTCACATATGCAGGATAAAAAAATCCTGATTATGTGTGTCTGCTATCATGCCATTTTCTCAGGGCCTTTTACTGACCACCATATCCTTACCCTGGTGGAGCTGGCATCATAGACATATTTTTCATTATCAACCTGCAAAGTCTCCTGAAAATATTGTTTGAGTATTTTCCTTTGCTGCTCATTCTCAATGGCAAAGTGATTTTTCTGCTCGTTTACTGCTTCATCCAGTGTTAAATATTTTTCAGTCCTGCCAATAATAAATGGTTCCAAATGGGGGTATATTCCCATCTGGTAGAGCACATTGAACAGTATATCACACTTGGGTGAGGGATGATATTCACTTCCATGCAATGCAGGCCATATCCTGAAGGAATGTTCATCCCATGGTGTATTACCGGCAAACCAGTAGAGGTATATATAATCTGAAGATACTGCCTGCATATCCTCGATAGCCCTGCGGATGTCAGGCATACCCAGTGAGAACGATGCAATCACCACATCATAGGGCCCGTCAAGGTCCTTTTCAACATCTATGTCCTCCCACCTTTTCCTGACAATAGATATATTATCTCTTCTGTACTCTGCTATCTTCTCATCAAGGACCTCCAGCATACCCTTTGAGGGTTCAACGGCAGTCACATGTCCAACTTTTTCTGAGATGGGTATGGAAAGTGTTCCGGGTCCTGCTCCAATATCAAGAACTTTGGAATGGGGTGTTATATGAAGATCTTTGATGGTTTCTTTTGCCCGTTTCTGTCCATCTCTCTGTGAAATGTTCCAGAATCTTTTTGCACTCTCACGGTCTTCCCATATAGAAGAGCATTCCTTCCTGTTTTTGCTTCTCTGGCTTTTCTGTATCTGATCTGTCCAGACACGGTTCCAATCTATATTATTGTACACATCATTCATACTTTGGCCTATGCTCTCAACTGTTTGCTTAACACTTAATATTCATGGTTCTGTCAGACTGGTATTACTACAGATACATTATGATAGTTCTGTATGGTGACCGGTACGCCATATACTTCTTCTATTATCTGTGGAGATATATCTGTTATACTCCCTGCTGCAAATATGGTTCCATTTTTAAGAAAAAGGAATTTATCGGCGTATCTGAAGGCAAGGTTCAGGTCATGCATGGTCATAATTGCAGAAACATCTTCTTTTTTCACAACATCCCTGATTATATCAAGTATATTCAGCTGGTTCTTAAGATCAAGACTACTTGTTGGTTCATCAAGCAGTAAAAGCTTTGGATTTTGTGCAAGAGCCCTTGCAATACCTATTTTCTGTAGTTCTCCTCCACTAAGCTCGTCTATATATCTAAGTGCAAGATCCTCAAGCTTCAGTCTTTTGATAACAGCCTCCACAAGCATCACATCTTCTGTACTGATATTCCATTTTATGTGTGGCATCCTGCCCAGAAGGATAGCATCAAATGCCGTCAGTTTTGCAGACTCGCAGTGCTGTGGAACATACCCCAGGCGGCGTGCGATCTCTATCTGCTCAAGCTTAAGCACATCCTCCTCTTCTATCATTATTGTCCCTTTGTCTGGTTTAAGTATTGCGTTCATACATTTGAGCAGGGTGGTCTTCCCCACCCCGTTTGGTCCGAGTATAGCAAGTATCTCATTCTTCTTCAGATGAAACTTGATATTACTGAGAACTTCTTTGCTGCTATAGTTAAATTCCACTCCATTTACATCTAATATCATATTCTTCTCCACTTTAGTATAATATATATAAACGCAGGTGCACCCAGAAATGAAGTAAGCACAGCTACAGGAAGCTGGTATGGCTGTATCATTGCCCGAGCAACAGTATCAGCACACAGAAGCAGCAGTGCTCCCATCACAACACTGCCAGTAATTAGGAACCGATGGTCATCTCCTATGAGTCGGCGTACCATGTGAGGGCATATTAGCCCAATAAAACCAATAACTCCTAGGAAAGCAACAGTAATGGCAGTGACAAGCGATGCCCATATCATACCCCACAGTCTTACTTTCTCAACATCCACGCCAAGACCCTTTGCAGTCTCATCCCCTGCATCTATAGCATTGTATTTCCAGCGGTTTAGTGTGAAATACACAAAAGCAATGATAACTATCACAGATATCAGGCCCAGCTCTTCCCAGCTTGCCCTTGAAGTATCTCCAAAGGTCCAGAATACCATAGAAGCAAGTTGTACATCATCTGCAAAGTACTGCAAGAACATAGTACCTGCCGTGAACAGAGATCCCATGGCAACACCTATCAGTATCATTACTTCGGGAGTTGTTCCTCTTATCCTTGCAAACATTAGTATGACAGCGGTAGCTATCATTGCAAAAACAAATGCTGCAATTGTTGTGGTATAGGGATTGTTTATAGTAACTGCAGTTCCAACGCTACTGCTTGTACTACCAGCTCCCAGTATAATTATTGAGAACGCTGCCCCAAAGGCTGCAGCATTTGATATTCCAAGGGTGAAAGGCGATCCAAGGGGGTTTCGGAGTATGGACTGCATCACGACCCCCGAGATAGCAAGCCCGGCACCTGCAACAATAGCTGTAAGTACCTGTGGCAGACGAATGTTCCATATTGCACTGTCCCATGTAGGTGAAATACTTTGTCCTGCAAGTGTCCTGATAACATCAAGTAGCGGGATATCAATAGGTCCAGTGGATATTGAATACACAGCTGCCAAAAACAGCAGGAAGATGCCTGTAAGTATATAGCTGACCTTCCTGGCAGTGTGCTCCTTGTACCTGCTTACAATATCTCCTGCTCCACTGCTCATATGCTTTATCTGTCTCCTTTCTTACGTTCGTTGTCTGTAACTCTTCTTGTTTTTCTTCTTACAAATCCACCTTTGTGAACGCAGGGGTAGTAAAGATATGTTTCATTGTATCATACACGTGTGCTCCCATCTGTTCATCTCCCATACCAACAAGGAATGTGTAGATTTCAGCTCCTTTCTCATCAATATCTACGTCTTCAAACCTGTCAGGATACAGTAGCTTACCTGTATAATATGAGTTCACAAGAACTGATCCATAATTCTGTGTATACCAATTGTAAGGCAAAACTGTGTAGACTTCTGATGATTTTACAGCACTTAGTTGCCTGTAAGCACTGTCTGTCTGAAGCTGATATACAGCACAGGACTTATCCTCAGATTGAGTGGTGGACAAATCCACAAAAAGTATTTCTGGATCCCAGCCAAGCAAGCTTTCCTTTGAAACTTCGACACTGCTAAGTTCTCTTGTTGGATCATATGCTACATTCTTAGCATTTATGAAAAGGAAAGGTGGATATGTAGGTTCTGTGGAATGGAATCCATGTGGACCCCTACGGGCAATGCCACCTACATAGCATGTTGTCTTTTCTTCTTCAGGTACATCTTTTGTACGCTCGTTAAGGTCTGCAATAGTCTCATCAAAAAATGCTATGAGCTCTTCAGCACGTTCCTCTTTACCAAGTACTTCGCCCATTATCTCAAAGGATCTGTACATATCTGATCTATAATTGACCATATCTCCATAGTTAAGTACAACAACCGGAATGCCTGTTCTTCTCTGCAGCTCCACAGGATCATATGCATCTGCAGAATAAGTCTTGAATATTACCTGGGGTTGTGGGTCAAGCATCAATATTTTCTCAGGGTCATCATTACCTCTAAACTCTCCAAATACCGGATAATCCTTAAACTGCGGGTTTGCAATAGCATAGGGTCTGGCATCATAATTTGATTCTCGGGTTTCGATACTGTCCACACCAACTATTCTGTCCTGAGCCTGGAGATATGTCAGATATCTCAGAGCGCCGGAACCTGAACAAATGACATGATCCGGGGATTTTGGTACCTCCACATTCCTGCCAAGGGCATCGGTAACTGTTATCATCTCATAATCAGACTGGGTGCTCTGGGAACTGGATGAATTATCCATGCATCCGCAGGCAAACACTGAAACTGCAACAAGTGTAACTAATAGTGTAAAAGTTAATATCCTGCTTTTTTGCATCCTATGTCTCCTTCTGATTTTATGCCATTATGTTTTTTTCTTCAAAATATAAGCACATATTATTAATATTTTATTAATTCGTGTTATTAATTAATAATAAAATGCAGATTAACCTATAAATATATGTAATTTAATGCAGAAAAACATATTAAAATGAAGTTATTTTATTATTTTAGATAATTATTCTTTCCTTTTGAGATCATCAATTTGATTGACTGTTAAATCCGATGTAGTAAATTAAGTTAAAGGTCAATGAAATACTTTATTTAATTCGAAAAATAACGGTGGTAACCATATGATTGAACCTACTATCAAAATGATTGAAGATATATCACTTAATTGATGTAAAATTATAATTTCAGCTTAAAAGCTTAATCGTTCATTCTTCATTAGTCTCACTATGTAAAGTCTTGCCCATACAAAAATGATAACAGAACCAATCATGTTACCTATGACTATTCCCCACCATATGCCAGTAAGTCCCATATCAAGACTAAAGGCAAATATGATCGTGAACACAGGTACAAATATAAGGGCTCGAAGAATAGTTGCAACAAGTGAATTCAATCCTTTACCAATACCCTGGAATAGTGAAGATGAGAGCATTCCCAGGGAGATCATTGGATAGAATATGCAAATTATCCTGAGAAACGTGATCACATCATCGGTTATATGGGAAGCATCTTCAGACATTGTGAATATGTAAGCTAGCTGTGGTGCTAGAATAAAGGTCAAAAATGCAATGACAGTTTCTACAAGAATCCCCACCTTCATGGAGTAGATATGAGAGGATGATAACCTATCATATGTTTTCTCTCCAAAAGAATAGCCTGACATGGTTACAACGGCTGTAGAAATACCCATTAATGGTGCAATGGCTATAGTCACAATACGCCACCCTACCGTATAAACAGCCACTCCATCCGTATTGCTAGCCGTAATGATAATAACGTTCATTATAAGCATCATAAGAGCCATGGAAGTCTGTTGTGCGGCAGCTGGAAAGCTTACTCTGAATATATCCCATAAAATACTTTTATCAAAGCTAAAATCGCTGAAATCAAATTCCAAGTATGTATCTTTTTTGAAAAATAACCACTTGCCCATTAAAATAGACGTTATTCCCATAGATATCACTGTAGCCCATGCTGCACCGGAAACTCCCATTTCCAGTGTGTAAATAAATATTGGGTCAAGAAATATGTTAAGCACAGAACCAAATATCATCGCGTTCATAGCGCGTTTGGAATCCCCTTCACTTCGAAGTATAGCGTTTGCTACATTCGTAAAAAATAGCAGAATACTGCCTCCAAATATAATACGTCCATATGAGGTCGCCATTTCAGTAGTTCTGCCAGCACCTATGTATGTGAATATCTGTTCTGCAAATATGTACAGAGGTACAGTAAAAATCACAGATATGATCAACAGAAGGATGAATGTATGTACTGCAACATTATCCGCGCCTCTCTTATCTCTAAGACCTAGTCTTCGAGATATAGCCGACCCACCTCCTACCCCAAGTCCGTTTGAAAGTGCAATTATAACAAAAAAGAAAGGAAATACAAAACCAACAGCTGCAAGAGCATCCGCCCCTAGACCAGATACCCAGAAAGTATCTACAAGATTATAAAGTGTCTGCACTAGCATACCCAGCATCATGGGGAATGCCAGTTTTCTTATAGCCGTTTGAGGATCACCTGCTAGAAGCCTCATGGAAGATGTTTCTTTATGGCCATTGCTCGGATCATCATAGTCGTATGTCTGAGCAGAATTAGTTTTATTCATCTGAAACCTTATACATTTCATTCTCAGAAGCTATATTCATGGCAGCTTTTTCAATCATGGAAACGAATAATTTTTGTTCATATGGATTCAAATCGCGTAATAAGATAGCATTTAATTTGGATCTCAAGCTGAGCAAAACATCTCTCATATTGTGTCCTTTATCTGTAAGATAAACACAATATATCCTTTTATCAAGAGAGTCACGCTTACGGATAACGTAACCCGCTTCTTCTAACCTACTGATGGATCTTGTGATAGTTGCTTTATCATACTTTAATAAGCTAGCAAGCGTTTCTTGACGTACACCATCCTGATGGATCAAGTACATGAATAAAGGAAATTGACCACTTCCTATACCATATGGTTCAAGTTTTTTTGAAAGGTATATGTTCATTGATCTGAATAAATATGAAATATTTCTTCCAATGCATAAATTCATGCTGTTTTTTCCGGTTGTAATTTTTACTCATTGAAGATATATCCAAAAAATCACCTTTGCTAAGTTCTGATAGTTGCATATGCAACCGTTGCGTATGCATCTAATAATATAAAAATATTCAGGCAGTGGTTCATATTTGAAATTACCCCTTAAGATAATCATTATTAGCAAAAAAAATCCGTTTATGTACTTTAAATTAAGACATGATTCCACTTTCAATCCTGTTTGTAATATTTTATAGCATGGAGGTATGTTTTTATGCTTAATAAATTAACTAAAAAGAGTGGTATAGTAACATTAGTTGCTGTCTTGATGGTAATAGCAACAATGATATTTTTTTCCGGGTGTCTTGGAGAAGAAGGAGGTAGAGGAGATATTGATGGTAGTGAAGCACAAGCAACTATAAAAATAACAGATATGGCTGGCAGAACAGTCGAAGTGCCCGAAAATGTGGATAGAGTTGCTGCAGTAGGAGCAGGTGCACTGCGCCAATTAGCATACTTTAATGCTATGGATAAAGCTGTAGGTACCGAACAACATGAGCAAGAAGAAGAAGCAGTTCCATACATAATCGCTAATAAGGATATAATAGCTGACCTTCCTTCAATTGGACCTAACCATGGGGGTAATGCTGAACTAATTGCTGGAGCTCAACCAGAAGTTATTTTCTTCAGTTTGGTAAGTGGTGATGTTAGTGATGCTAATAACCTCCAAAGCAAAACAGGGGTACCTGTAGTTGTCGTGGATATGGGAGATTTGTACCATTATAGGCATGTTCTTTATGAATGCTGGGATACTTTTGGGTCAGTTCTTGGTAAAGAAGACCGTGCTCAGGAACTCCAGGATTATACTGAAGACCTGATCGCAGACCTTGATTCTAGGACCAAAGACATACCTGATGAAAATAAACCCCTATTGTATGCAGGAGGTACTTCACATCGTGGTGGACATGGTCTGCTGGGTAGTAGGTCACCATATACTTCTTTCCAGCACCTAAACGCAAATGATGCTCTAGATGTGTTAGGATATGAGGAATCAACACCTGTTAACATTAATCGGGAAGACCTACTCAATTGGGATCCTGAAATGTTGTTCGTTGATATTGGGAACATTGACCTTGTAAGAAACGATTTTGATCGAAACCCTGCATATAAAGAACTGAAAGCGTACCAAGAAAATCAAATATATGGAATTCTACCAACATCATCCTATCAAAGAAATTTTGAATCAACACTAGCAAACTCATACTTTATAGGTTCTACAGCATACCCGGATGAATTCAGTGATATCGACGCAGAAGAAAAAGCTGATGAAATCTATACAATGTTCCTTGGAGAACCTGTATATCAGGAACTCGCTGATAAACTTGGTGCAGGGTATGGCCCTGTTGACCTTTGAGGAAAGATGATGGATCAGAGCAGTATACTAGATCTTTACAAGAAAGATATTGGGAAAAAATTAGTGTTTGGTATATCCATACTAATTTTTCTTATTCTTCTCATGTCATTTGCTGTACTTGTAGGTCCAGTAAATATACCATTACCTGAAATTTTATCAGTTCTAACTGGGCAGACAAAGAGTGGTATGGCCTATCACATCATTTGGAGTATACGTATGCCCCAGATACTCACTGCCGTGATCGCAGGTGCAGGGTTAGCCATATCCGGTGCAGTGATGCAAAGTGTCCTCAGGAACCCCCTCGGTTCACCGTTCACATTAGGTATATCACACGCTGCAGCTTTTGGTGCAGCTTTTGCGATAGTCATACTAGGTACCGGTACTACACACAGTTCTGGGGATGTAGTTAATATCAATAATCCATATATTACTACTATCTCAGCATTCATGTTTTCTATGATATCTACAGGGGTCATACTTGCATTAGCCAAATATAAACAAGCTAGCCCTGAAACAATGATATTAACTGGTGTAGCTATAGGTTCAGTTTTTACTGCTGGTATAAGTGCAATACAGTATTTTGCTGAAGATACTGCAATCGCAGCGATCATTTTCTGGCAGTTTGGGGACGTTGGTAAGACTTCATGGACTGAAATTGGACTCATTACAGCTGTGGTGGTTCCATTATCGTTCTGGTTTGCATATAATAGCTGGAATTTTAATGCACTCAACTCAGGTGACGATACTGCTAAAAGTCTTGGTGTAGATGTAGATAAATTGCGGATTAAAGGTATGGTGATCTCATCAACAGTCTCCGCACTAATAGTCTCATTTGTTGGAATAATTGGATTTGTAGGTCTTGTTGTACCTCATATTGTTCGAAAATTAATCGGCGGGAATGAGATGTTATTACTTCCATTCTCTTTTTTCACAGGTAGTCTATTGCTTCTGGTATCAGATACAGTTGCCAGAAATATAATCTCACCCGAAGTACTTCCAGTAGGAATTCTAACATCGTTTTTGGGTGCACCGCTGTTCATCTACCTTGTGATCAAAGGAAGGGAATATTGGTGATATATGTACAAGAAGAGTTACCCTTATAGGCAATGTATGTTAGGGGAAAAATGAGATTAATATACACTTGAGTAGGTCTATGAAGTATAACTAAAAATAAAATTTCATAACAATTGATAATTATTTTAATCAAATAATTATGATTTAGTGTTATTTTATGAGGGTATGTATGAAAATTGATGTAGAAGGATTGGAATTCAGTTATAATGGGGTTCTTACACTTAAAAATATGAACCTAACTGTGAAAAAAGGTGAATTTTTATCGATAATTGGCCCAAACGGCTCAGGGAAAACTACTTTTTTAAAATGTATAAACAGGATCTTAAATCCTGAAAAAGGTTCTATCATGATTAATGAGTTTGACTTGGATAAACTTCACAGAAAAGATATTGCAAAACAGGTAGGTTATATCCCACAAGCTGAAAAGGGAGCATTTCCTACAACAGTCTTTGATACAGTCCTTATGGGCCGGAAACCACACATTAACTGGGTCCCTACATCACGTGATTTGAATATTGTAGTTGATGTTATGGAAATGCTTGACCTAAGTCAAATATCCATGAAAAACATTAATGAACTCAGTGGTGGACAAAGACAAAAAGTCATCATTGCAAGAGCACTTGCACAACAACCGGAGATTCTACTTTTGGATGAACCCACGAGTAGTTTAGATCTGAAACACCAATTAGAGGTTTTAGATATTACTCGAGCCCAAGCTGACAATGATGTTACTGTGATCATGTCAGTGCATGACCTCAACCTTGCAGCAAGATATAGCGATAAGATTATTATGATGAAAGATGGAGAAATTTTCCATGGAGGTGGTCCGGAAATTCTTACACCGGAGAACATTGAACCTGTATACGGTGTAAGTGTAGATGTATATCGAACAGGAGACCAAATATGGATATTACCAAAGAAATTAAAGAAAGCACCAGGATTAAAGGTTGATAAGAATGAATGTACAGATTATAGGCTCCGTGATCAACGAGTTCCAGGAACCTGTTGATCCTGATATAATGCGTGAATCAGTAAGTAAGATACTGATAAAGCCCGAATTTGAAGATGGACTATATAAAATAGAAGACAATGATTATATCCAAATCATATTTTTTTTTGATAGGTCAGAAGGATATGAACTTATTGGAAAAAGAAGACATGGTGGGATTAAAGGTGTTTTTGCATCTCGCAGTCCAATGAGGCCCACGCCAATTGGAACTAGTGTAGTAAAATTACTTTCAAGGAATACTAGGGAACTTGAAGTAAAGGGTCTTGATGCTTTAAATCAAACACCTATAATTGATATTAAACCTTATGCAAAACCTTTCGATTCAAAGTAAATAAAAATTTGAATAATGAATGACTCTGTAGAAATCCGTTTTATTATTGACTTAACCTAATCTAATAGTACAAATTCTATTAAAGAACCTATTTCAAAACACCGGGTACACCCTTTTCCAAGAACCTCTCTATTGCACCTCTTTTATTATGTGATTCATATTCAAGTCGGGTAGGTCTTCCTCTTTGTATATTTATCTGATTTTCAAATGGTTTTGTTCCTGGAGGCAAATGCGGTTTAATATATCTTCCACTGATTATCAGTGGGCTATTTAATTACAAATGCAAGAAATGATATTTATATTTGTGAAATCAGTTCAAAATATAATAAAGTGTTTAATACATCATAGGAAATACTAGGAGAGCCTTTGGACATGTTTTTGTTGGAAAAGGCATGAAGCAGGAAGCCATCTGATCTTTAGCCTGGTAGTAGTTCACTTTCATTGTTGAATAAAGAAACAAATAACTTTATTAAACAATAATCTATTATCCTGCTCCTAGCATACAATATACTTTAATTTTAATGCACATTTACTTCCTTTAACAAACTATGACTGGTGCCATACCTCTTTTCAGGATTGATATTGAATGATAAAGTTTAAAGAATCATTGATGTTAGCATTTGGAAGCATCAATAGTGCTAAACTCCGGTCTGCCCTTACTGCACTTGGAATAATAATTGGTGTTGCAGCAGTTGTTGCTAACCTGTCGCTTGGTGCAAGCTTTGACCAGTATTTTACAGATGAATTGGGAGAATTCGGGGATAATTTTATAATAGTAATGGCTCAGGACACAGGTCTTTTTGGAAATAGCCAGCTTGAGGTGATCAGAAGAACTCAGGGAGTTGAAGACGTATCACCCCTGAAGCAACGGTCGGCTGAGGTGGAGTTTCGGTCAGTGTCAAGACAGATTACAATTGAAGGAACCTCACAGGACTTACCTGATGTACTGGGTATAAACCTGGAAAGCGGGAACTATTTTACAGATAATAACCAGTTTGTGGCAGTAGTTGGAAACCAGGTTGCAACTGAAAGGTTCGACCGTCCTATTGGTAACAGGAATTCGATTGATATCACATTTCGAAGAAGCGATGGAACAACCGTCACCCAGACCTTCAAAGTGATTGGAATTACAGAAGCTCCTGAGCCCGGCGCTTTACAGACCGGATTTAATCCAGAGACCAGTATTTTCATTCCGATCTCAGCCATGAATGAGTTGCTTGATGAAACTGATTACGGGGCCTTTGCTGCAAGGGCTGCAACGCCGGAGGAGGTCAGGCCGGTATCGGATCAGATTGACAGAAATCTTGCACGAAGTCTTGGAGTACCGGCACGGGATCTGGACAGGGATGATGTAAAACCGTATAGCATTATCAACCAGGCAGATATTGTTGAACAGCTGGATGAACTGACAACTGCCCTTACAGTCCTGATCACGGCTGTTGCACTGATTGCACTTCTGGTAGGATCAATCGGTATCATGAATATAATGCTGGTAACGGTAACTGAAAGAACAAAGGAGATCGGGCTTATGAAATCACTTGGATTTACGTACAGAGATCTTCTTAGCCTGTTCCTGATTGAAGCTATGGTGCTTGGGCTGATTGGAGGCATTCTGGGTGCAGGACTGGGACTGGTTGGGTCCTTTATACTTGAATTCTCATTAGGACTGCCACATGTATTTCCGATTTACCTGATATTTACTGCCTTCTTTGTTTCAGTCCTGATTGGCCTGATCTCAGGAGTCTACCCTGCAAACAAGGCTGCAAAGATGAATCCGGTTGATGCACTCAGGTCAGAATAAGATGAATGTACAAACTATTTATCATAAAGGGAAGAACAAGAATGTCAGAACAGTTGATATTTTGGATTTCAGGGTTCATGCTGATTGTACTAGGATATTTGATTGCATTCAAGAAAAAGATGGCTCTTATTGCAGGTTATAATGAAAAGGAAGTTAAGGATAAGCAGGGACTTGCCAGACTGGTTGGATATTTTACAATTTCAATCGGAGCTGTGACTGCAATAATGCCTTTCTTAATGCAGAATATAGGAGAATATGCTATATGGATATTCTCAGTAATTGTTATTGGAGGCTCGATCATAGTGCTCATAAAGGCACAGAAATACTGAGCCTAGATAAAAAAAATAGATAAGGAAGATAGCAGACAGAAATGTCAGTTTATTCTTCTTCCTTTTCATTCTTATTCATTTTCTTCTTCCTGTAATAGAATGCTCCTGCACCTGCTGCAACTACCACAAGTAGAAATACTATCAGAGCTGCACCACTTCCACCAGGTGCATCGACTGACCGGACTTCCAGAGTATCCACAGTATACTCATGGTTGTTGGGACCATTGCGATAACTTGCAATCACATTGACTGTGTTTGTGGAATTGGAATTTGAAATTGATTCAGCCTTTATGTCAATGGTGAACAGTTCATCCGATTCCATAGTACCGATAAAGTATTCTGCAGGAGAAAAGCGCATATCGTCGGATTCGAGTCGTACAGATACACTGGACAATGCAGCAGAATGTACATTTGCCACATCAAATTCAAGGGTTCCTACTCCATTCTCAAGTTCAAGTGAGCCGGACGGAATAACTTTCAGGGATGACTGTGAATCAATTCTCACAGGTACCTGCCAGTTGGCATTGTAGGAATGGGAACTGCCAATCAGTGAAAAGCCAATCAGGTGAGTGCCAACTGGAGCATCTTCATCAACTTCAACAGTATAATGTATGTTAATGATGTCACCAGGTCCTAGCACACCATCGCCTCGATAGGAGTCACTGAGCACTTCAATAAAACCGTTGCCTGCAAGGGAAGCTGCCTGAATCCGGGCGTTGGTATCATATTCAGTTCCATCCAGTACAATGGTCTGGCCGGATGCACTGTTACGCATCTCAAGTATTACAGTACCAATATCCCCAGGCATTAAAACTGAAGGCTCGGTCCTGGCAGATACAAGTTCCAGAGTACCTCTGCTGTCAAATGTATCGGTTCCAACCCTTATGTCAAATGATTCCTCAATCCAGGCACCACCACTTTCTCCCTGATAGCGTACCTTTATGGTTCCAACTCCAGGCCTTGCATCCTCATCAACAAACAGTCGAAACTCATGGATACCAGTACTGGTTGGTGGAAGTATTCCAAAATTCTTCTGAGCGTTTCGGGGTGAATCCAGATAAAACGGATATTCGGGGACAAGTTCGATTGTCACATCATCTGATCGCTGGGATGCAAAATTATCTATCTTGACCCATACACTTACATATTCTCCAATTTCTGCAGGATATGGTTCATGTTTCAGGATATCAACTTTAAGTGTGGTTGATGAAGAACTGGCTGAAACTGCAGGAATAAAGATTCCAAGCATCAGCAATATTGCTGCCAGCACCGTGAGTCCTGGTAAAAGCTGTTTGATATTCATTTCTAGTAATCTCCAGTAAGTTGTGATTTGATCAGTATATAATTAGTCATGGTCTTGGTCTTCAATAACCCCATCCCTTAGATGAACTACTCTGTCAGCATGTTCGGCAACTTCAGGATCATGGGTAATCATAACTATTGTACTACCCTTTTTATGAAGGTCCCTGAATATATTCATTATTTCCTCTCCTGTCTTTGTGTCAAGATTACCGGTAGGTTCATCTGCAAGTATCAGGGAAGGGTCATTGATAAGTGCCCGTGCAATTGCAACTCTCTGTGACTGGCCACCTGAGAGTTCATTGGGTTTGTGGTGTATCCGGTCACCCAGTCCAACCAGATTCAGCAGTTCCTCTGCACGTTTTCCGGGCTCGATTCCTTTCTTCCTGTTTGCATAGGTTGGAAGTTGAACGTTTTGCAGGGCATTCAGTCTGGGTACAAGATTGAAGTTCTGGAAAACAAAGCCGATCTCAAGTCCTCTGATCAGTGCCAGCTCATTATCCGATGCCTTGCTGATATCCCTACCAGTAATAAAGAAGCTGCCACAGGTAGGTCTGTCAAGAATACCCAGAATATTCATTAGTGTACTTTTACCGGAACCTGAGGGGCCCATAATAGCTACAAACTCTCCCTTTTTCACACGGATATTGACGTTTTTTAAAACCTCAATTTCCATATCACCTATTTTATAGCTTTTACAGATATTCACTGCCTCAATTATAAGGTCAGGGTTGGATTTATGTTCCGTCACTTCACAGCAGGTTTCCATAGGAGTTCCAAACACATCTATGAATAAATAGATTTCTGAGTATTAGTGCTTTGTTATTATCTGCTAGCAGATATTGCTTCTACCGGATCAAGAGATGCAGCTCTTTGTGCAGGATAAATTCCGGCTATCAGATTTAGTACAGATATAGCAAGAATGATTAGAAATACATCAAGTGCTCTAATAACAATTGGTAGTTCAGTTACTCCAAGTATTGCATCCGTTTCATGATATTCAAGGCTTCCAATTGATAGACCAATAACAATTCCAAGTAATGCACCGATAATTGATCCTGCAAGACCCAGTATACCACTCTGAATCACAAAAATCTTTTTTATACTGCTTTTAGGAACACCCATTGCCATTAATATTCCAATTTCTTTTACTTTACTCATTACCATGGTATTTAAAGTACTGACCACTCCAAAAGAGGCTATAATTGCTACCAGCCCGGTTTCGATGGTATTTGCTATGTATGCAATATTTAATAGCTGAAGTATTTCGGGATTAAGCTCGGTCCAGCCTGCAGCTTCAAAACCTTTATCTTTTATTGCATTAGCTACTTCCAGATCTTTATAAACGTCATCAAGCCGGATTGAAATCCTGTTAACAACATCCTGTGTCTGGTAGAAGTATTGTGATGTTGGTAATGACGTGTAAACTACATTTTCATCAGCTGGTGTGCCAGTTTCAAATATTCCAACTACCCTTAATGACATTGGTCTTGCTTCTGGAAATGAAGCATCGACTGAATCCCCCACTTCAAGATCAAGGCGTTTTGCAAGATCAACACCAATAACAATTGTATTTCTCTGGAGAATCAGATTCTCAAAACTTCCCTCTTTGATATCTTCATTTATGGAAAAGACCAGATTTTCCCTTTCAGCATCTATTCCCCTAAGTTGTGCATTCCGATTTCTATCGGCTTTAGTTAACGAAACACTACCATCCAGTCTAGGAGATGCAGAAACTACATACTCCATATTTTCAATATCATTTACAAGAGTATTATAAAAATAAATATACTCATTTCTGTCATGTGGAGTAACTGTTACATGTGATAGTTGATCTACAGTTGTATCATGGAGTTCATCACTTAATCCTGCGATCATTGCCAGAACGACAACCATTATCATTACAGCAATTGCAATTGCACCAAGGGATAATATCGTCTGCTTCTTTTTAGAGCGAATATAGCGCAAAGCAATGAACAATTCATATCGCATCTGGATTACCACTTAAAATTAATTTTTCTTCGAGCGGATGAGTATAGCTGAAATTAGTGCAATCAGTGCATAGATTCCAGCAAAGCCGGGTATGCTTCTATCATTTTCATCTTCTTCAGGTGTGGGCTGTACACGCCTTTCTTCAACTTCTATAATTGTTTCTTTAGTATCAATAACTTTTTCAGCGTTTCCAACAGCCTCAATGATCAGCCTGTATTTACCAGGCTCAAGTGGTTCATCCCAGATGGCTTCAATTGTTTCATCATCCCCGGAAAGGAGCAGGGGAGACTTTTGGTCAATTGCCTGAACAGTTCTTTCAGGATCATACCAGGGTTCCAGTACAGTAAATCTTACATACCCTTCAAAGGGAACCTGTGACTCACCTTCCAGTGTTATGCTTGAACCTCTTCTGTCCTTAAATACATCGGTTATTGCAACTTTTTCTGTAGCCTGGAATGGCTTTACATAGGAAACAGTACGCTGAACGGGAGAATGTATAATGATCTTCACACGTGCTTCATAATCCTTGTTTGCCTCAAGAATCCGATCCCACCCTTCAGTAACTGTGGTGGTAGCTGTGTGAACTGGAATATTTTCATTTGATTTAGTGTATATTACATCATTACCATCCACAAGCATGAAAGTTAGATCGATGATAGCAGGTACACCTGGATGCGGGGTTATCATTATTGACATTCCAGTTGAATCTGAGAAAACACTGTCAATTTTTATACTTGAAATGGCAGGTCTTCCATGTACGAAATTGTAGGTCGTGGATGTGAGTTTGCGATCATTGTCATATATACTGGCAGTAACGGTATATAGTCCATCCTCCGTCGACTCTACATCCCAGCTGAAAGCTTTCATAATATCATAACCAGCTCTAATTTGCTCAATATCGATACTTTTAGTCTGCAATATCCTGTCATCTTTTGATATCTTGATCTCTACTCTTAATTCCTGATAATCATTTTGTGAGAATACAGTAATGTCTCCAGAATCTATATCAGAATATAAATCCGTGATCACTATATTTGAGTCAATATATTCTTCCTCGCCACTTACCGGACAAACTAATATTGTAATTAGAAACAAAATTATGATTAAAATAGCTCTCATTTTATCTTCCAGCTGTTTGAATGTTTTGTTTATAAATTAGCTAAAAACAATACAGATATTTATAATTATTTATGATTATGGAAATCAGCAGCTTTTTATATCAAATATATAGTGTAATCATTTGTAAATGTCTGTAAGTGATACTATAATTGAAATTAAGGATCTGAGTAAGATATATAAAAATGGTGCTGAAGTACATGCCTTAAAATCAGTTAATTTAACTGTCTCTAAAGGCGAATTCATGTCCATCATTGGCCCTTCTGGCTCTGGAAAAAGTACCCTTCTCCATATTATAGGAATATTAGATACTCCTTCTAAAGGTACGATCCTGATTGATGGAAAAGATGTTAGCAAAATGTCAGATTCACAGAGGTCCAGGACACGTAACGAGAAACTCGGGTTTGTGTTTCAGTATCATCACTTATTACCTGACTTTTCTGCACTTGAAAATGTTATGATGCCTCTACTTATTTCAGGAAAAAGTGATAAAGAAGCTAAAAATATTGCAGAGAGACTGCTGAAAGATGTAGGACTTGAGGATAGATTAGATCATCGTCCAAATCAATTATCAGGCGGTCAGTGCCAGAGAGTAGCAGTTGCAAGAGCACTTGCAAATAATCCGGATATTGTTATAGGAGATGAGCTGACAGGGAATCTTGATACAAAATCAAGTGAAATGATATATGATCTTCTAAGAAAACTAAACAGTAAATATCAACAGACATTCATTATAGTGACCCATGATCCGAAACTTGCAGAAAAAACAGATCGAATTGTAAGAATTGTTGACGGCCAAATAGTTAGCAGTTAATCTGGTTAATTTGATTGGTATTTCAGAAGGATTTGATGTACGAATATAAAGTTGCTTTTCGCAGTGTTGTTGCCAAAAAAAGAAATACTTTTTTTTCAGTTTTAGCTGTAGCACTTGCGGTTGGAATTATTATAATGTTTATGGGAATTATCTCTGGTTTTTCTGGAGAAATGATTAATTCAACTGTTGAATCCGCCCCACATATAACCGTTAACCCGATAGATGACGATGAATACATTCATCTGTACAATCATTTTGGTTCAATAATAGATGCAACTGAAGGTGTACTCTATACATCTCCCGTTATATCCGAGCCTGCAGCTTTGACTTATAGAGGTAATGCAGAAGGAATTGTAATTGAGGGCATCGATCCTCGCTCTGAAATTAATACCATGCGTATACATGAGAATGTAATCGATGGTGATTTCGAGTCGCTTGAAAGATCATATCGAGGAGTAGTTTTAGGAAATATCCTCGCAGATAATCTGGATGTTACAATTGGAGAACGAGTTACACTGGTAAGGGCTGATGGCACAAGTACCAGTCTAGAAGTTGTTGCGATAGTAAGTACCGGAACTCCAGCCGACGAAACTTTAGCATATGCTCAACTGGATTTTGTTCAGGACCATTTTGATAAAAAAGGCCAGATATCTTATATCAAGGTTCGGGTTGCAGACATACATCAGGCAGAGAACATTGCATCCACTATTAAAATGAATACAGACCTGGATGCTATAAGCTGGATGGAACAAAATGAAGACATACTTGATCTCTTAAATACCCAGCAAGCCATCGCATGGCTATTTTATTTATTGATTTTTATTGTTGCAGGATTTGGAATTGCTAATACGCTTTACACAATAGTAATGGATAGGAAAAAAGAGATTGGTATGCTAATGGCATTGGGTTCTTCCAGAAGAAGCATTCTCAAAATATTCTTGATTGAATCTGCACTACTTGGTCTAGCAGGTGTCATACTTGGTTTCATAATAGCTTTAATTGGAGCATATGCTATTGGTCTCTATGAAATAGAGTTACCTCCAGATGTTTATTTTGGAGTTACAGAAATTCCTATTGATATGCAGGCTAGATACTTTATTTACGCGGGTGCTTTTTCAATGATCATCAATATGATTGCAGCTTCAATTCCAGCAAAACAGGCATCTCAGCTGGACCCTGTCGAGGCAATTGAAGATTAAATTGTTTGAATATAAATTCAAAGTCAAAATTTCTGGAGATCAGATGTCTCCAATTATTTTTGAGTTATTACCGAAAAAAATCGTTTCAGTACGAACCAATAACAATCTACAGAGCCACTAGATCTGGACTGTCTCTCTGGCTGGTAATGCATGTGTACGAAACCATTCACATATTGTTAAGATCTGTTATGGTTGCTCTTGTGGTGATCCACTTATACCTTCACAGAACACAGATTGTAAAAATGTATGCAAGAATCATACCAGAGCCTGGGAAAAGAAAATTGGTTACACTGGGATATGCACTGCTGTGTCTCGTACTTCTTATCAATTAGTATTAAAATCAATGGATATTGATTTTGAATACCTGAATAAAAATTGAATTAAAGATGGACAGATCTGTCCATCCTTCCCTTCATTTTATTTTGACCTTGTAAATAAATAGACTGCAGCTACCAGACCAGACAATGCTAGCAATAATCCAAATCTGGGTTCAGGCTCTGGCTCCGGTTCTGCAAGGCTTCGTTCAAGTTAAAACCCAAACTCTCCTATTTTCTCAGCACTATGCGGGACAGTGGCTCCTGCTTCAGTGCAACCAACTCCTGTACCATGCAATTCACTATCAAAAAGTGCTGCATAGCTAAAAAAACAGAGTTAAAGTTGTGTTTGGGATTTTTTCCCAATCAGAAGACTTGATGAAAGTTTTCTGGAACCGGTATTATGACAACGCACTCAGTGCACCTCTTTTATGATAATTTGCTCAGCTATCTTTTTATCTATTGCAACACACCGTGTTCCAATCTGTACAACCAGTGGTCCTCCAAAGAACTGTCTGGATCTGATGGATACCTTTGATCCTTTTCTAAGTCCAAGTGAGTTAAGAAGGTTGATGTCCGGCAGGTTTTCAATTATACAGGGTTTGTCATTTTCGTAGCTGGCAAGATACATATCCGATTCTCCACTAATATTTCATTAACCTATATTATCTAGAGTGGGTTAATATAATTAATGGTACTTAAGGATTTTCGTATACCCGAATTCTTAATGAGTTGATACCTGACAGTCTAAATTATTTCTTGAGAATGTGCTCAAGATATCTCTTCAGGAAGTACCCATATTATCTGATAATAGGCTCTAAAATGGAGTGATTAAAAATCAAATAACATCTAATTACAGAAACGGCTGTTCCTTTCCGGTCACATACGAGGTCGATAGAGAAGACAGTATTCACTAGGAAATCTGGGAGTAGAAGGTGAAGACGTAATTATTATAGGATTGACAATTTGGTGCACTTTTGTAATGAATTGTACTTATTGTTCTGAAATATTAAGAAAAAAGTGAAATTAACTCCGTTAATATTATATATTTTAGCCCATATCACTATATTGTTGATAAAAAAGTATTTATGAAGGCTCTTTTCATAAATATTATATCCAAATTTTTTTATCTATTTATTAGAATGAATAATTAAGGCTTGGATATATAATATTAGTCATTCGATGAATCATATGGTTCTGATGCATCTACAACGTCAAAATCTGAATTGTCTAGTTCTTTTTCAGTTTTAAACATTTTTTTTCGATGACTTTAATTTCATATTATTAAATTGAAAGTTAAAAAATACTTTTAAAATTAAAATAATTAATATTGTTAATATTATAAGATAAATTAACGAACCTGCATCCATATTTTATACATCCTTTTTATTAATAAATATCATTTTCAAGGAACGATTAAAATGTCCAGCTCTGCGGAGTAAAACATTTTATTATTTATCCTCTGTATTCTAATTTGTTTAATTTGTTTTAAATGTTTCGTAATGCTAAAAAAAAATTAATAGAATATGTAAGAAATTTTATCAAAGGAAAGGAAAAATCAAGTTCCTGAAAATGAACGTGATAACATTTAATGCTTATTGAGGACGTGAACTGCTCCTAAGCTAAAGACTCAGGTGCTTCCTTGGACCGATTCCTTAAGGAATCTGATAGCACAGTTCATACCCAACTGGAAGGCAACGAACTATGGGAACCCTTTACGAAGACACCTATCCCATAGGTGTCCAGTTTAAAATCCTTTTGACTTGGTTCTCGCCATCGGTTAATTACATACACACCGGGACTTATTTATAATATAGTTGATGATTACATCCCCTATGCTAAAGACATAGGGGTTTTACGCTCCGTTTATAAGCTAGACTGTTCTTACTCGGATTCATTTCATGCAAAAATTCTACATGTGCATCAAGACCATTTGAATTAATAGCACTTAAACATTCAGCTTCAAGCAGAGCATAACCATAATTCAACATGACATTGACTTTATCTCCTGCATTTACTGGTCTTCTGTACTCATCAACCCTTGAAGCAAATTATATATTAATTAGGTCACTATAAGTGTTGGGTGAATTTGTTGGGAGATGGAAGAGGTAGTGGATTACAGAATGATGAATCTTTACAGAAAAAGGTAGAAGATCAAAAAGGATTGACACCGGGAAAAAAGCTATTTGGTACATTTGAGGGTGTTTTTGTACCAACCCTTCTGACTATACTCGGTGTAATAATGTACATAAGGCATGGTTGGCTTGTTGGTAATGCAGGCCTTCTTGGAGCATGGCTTATTATACTTATATCATTTAGCATTACACTTGCCACCGCACTTTCACTTTCTTCAATAGTCACTAATATAAGAATAGGTGCAGGTGGCGCTTTTTCAATAATTTCTCAGTCTCTGGGTATAGAAGTAGGAGGCAGTATAGGCATTCCTCTTTACCTATCTCAGACCCTTGCAGTGGCAATGTACATATTTGGATTTCGTGCCGGATGGATGTGGATATTCCCGGATCACCCTGCTATTTTAGTAGATTTAGCTATATTTTTTATTCTCTTTGTTGTTGCATACATCAGTGCATCTCTTGCATTTAGAATACAATATATTGTTCTTGCGGTAATAATAGCTTCATTTGTGTCAATCATATGGGCTGCATATACAGGTTCAATGCAGGAATCCATTACACTATGGGGTTCTTTTCCGGGATTTATTGAAGAAGACTTTTCAGGTGTTGGTTTTTGGGTCGTATTTGCTGTTTTCTTTCCTGCAGCTACAGGAATAATGGCAGGTGCAAATATGTCAGGAGAACTTAAAGATCCCCGGAAAAGTATTCCTCTGGGTACTCTGTCAGCTATAGTCATAAGTCTAATAATCTATCTACTGCTTGCTCTGTGGCTTGCAGCCTCTGCGACAAATACAGAACTTGTGAGCGATTACCTGATAATGGTGGAAAAAGCTGCGTGGGGTCAGTTGATTATAGCCGGTCTTTTGGGAGCTACATTTTCATCTGCTCTGGCCTCATTAGTTGGTGCACCAAGAATACTTCAGGCTTTAGGGAACCATAAAATACTTCCGGGCAGTGAATGGTTCTCAAAGAGTTCAAAGTCAGGAGAACCTCGAAATGCAATGATATTTACCGGAATTATTGTTTTTCTTGCATTATTACTGCGTGACCTTAATGCAATAGCTCCTCTGATAACTTTATTTTTCTTAATAACCTATGCAATGATCAATATAGTTGTTCTGATTGAACAGCGATTACAATTGGTAAGTTTCAGACCACTTCTAAGAATCCCATCCGTAATTCCATTTATAGGAGCTACAGGATGTATTTTTGTAATGTTTATAGTAAATCCTACATTTAGCTTGCTGGCACTTATTATTGTAATTTTAATACATGGACATCTAATAAAAAAAGAATTAAAGGCACCTTTTGGAGATATGCGCAGTGGTCTTTTCGTAGCACTTGCAGAGTGGGCTGCAAAAAAAACATATAAAATCGCTTCTTCTGAACATAGAACCTGGAAGGCTAATCTTTTGGTACCTATAGAAAATCCAAGAATTCTTACCGGTGCTTTCAAAATACTGGTAGATTTAACATATCCCAAAGGCTCGATTAAGATACTGGGAATGGCAGGAAAATTCGAAGAAGAGGAGTTATCTTCACGGCTAACTGATTTGACCACTTCTTTTAGAGAAAAAGGCGTTTTTTCTTCGTGGACAATCATTGATACTGCTGGATTCGAACACAATCTCATAGCAGGAATGGAAACTTTAAGCGGCTCCTTCTTCAAACCAGGGGTACTGTTCATTCATATGGATAGTTTTAGTCAGCAAGAAGATGAAATACAGAATGTGATACATAAAGCTTCTCAAAGAAACATAGGTGCTTTGCTTCTTGCAGTTCATCGTAATGCATTTTTTGGAAGAGAGAATTCTATAAATCTATGGATAAATGATCGCAGCCCAGACTGGGATATAAGCATGGATTTAGGAAATCAGGATCTAGCCATTCTAATAGCATATAAACTTAAAATCAACTGGAATGCAAGATTAAAGATGATAACCTGTGTGAATGAACAGTACAACGTATATAAGGCTGAGAGATACTTAGCAAATCTTGCTGAACTAGCAAGAATTCCAAATGTGACCTATAAGGTTATGGTCGGAGATATGGAGTCCAACATATCTAAAGCACCACAGGCATCTATCAATGTCTTCAGCACGGATTCAGATATAGACTTTGATTTTATTCATAAAACAGTTGATCAAACGGGGTCTTCTTGTTTATTTGCTATGGATTCTGGAGAAGAGAATGCGCTTGCTTAAATCATAGGAATCAGATTTCTAAATGGAGGGGTATATCGTCAGAATAGTGACACAACCAAATTTTATTTCAACTCAAGTTTTAAAGAAGTATTACGAAGGTAACCAAATAAATCTGAATCATTCTTTTGTAAAGTCAAAAATAATGGCTCCGCAGAAATCCTTAATATTCGAACAAAATAGTTAGAGTTACAATAACTCAAAATATATTGTAGGTTAATGGTGTTATTTTTCAATTGTGATTTCCAGTCGATGATTTTGAAAGATTTTCTACAGAATCCGTTTTCATTTTCTTGATTGAAAAGATATTAGTTCTTTTTAAAATATAGACTGATGGAATAAATAACGAGAGTTCCGTTTTCTTGAGATATCTATAACCCTTAAAAATAGTGCGAGGGGTGGGATTTGAACCCACGAAATCCTTCGATACCAGATCTTAAGTCTGGCGCCTTTGACCTGGCTGGGCAACCCTCGCAAGATAATATGATGAGTGGAGATTTGTTGAAAATGATTCTTAAATCATTCTATATTCCAGTAGTTTTTTAGTTGGTCTGAAAGGCACTTGCTCCATATATTCAGAAGCAGGTATTCATTGAACAACCCATAATTAAAGTTAAGTTACTTAAGCCTTATTATAGTGAATATGAAACTTACATTTCTTGGAACTGGTGTGGCAATACCGCAGGCCAACCGTGTGCAATCAGGAATACTTATTGATACCGGAAGGAAACCATTGTTACTTGACTGTGGTAGTGGTGTTCTTAACAGAATTAATGACAGTGGGAATGATCACACATCCATAGAACATGTTGTCCTTACACATTTGCACCTGGACCATGTTTCTGATCTTCTTTGCCTCATAAAAGCAAACTGGCTTTGCGGTAAAACGGATATCAGCCTGTACGGGCCTGCGGGAACAGAGAGCTATCTCAATAAACTGTTAGATGCATATTCTTACATGAAAGATAAAGTTGATATTCAGATAAATGAATTGATACCAGGTAAAAGCTATATTATTGAAGATACAGGATGCACTATTAATTCCGTAAGAGGGATACACAGTGTTCCTTCCCTTTCCTACAGGGTTGACACAGATTCAGGCTCAGTTGTATATACCGGAGACACAGAACCATCTACTTCTATTATGCAACTATCTAATGGAGCTGACTGTCTAATTCATGAATGTTCATTTCCCCCGGGATTTGAGACAACAAACCATACAAATCCAGATATGCTGGCAGAAATGCTTGACAGCAATCCTCCAGGATGCAATGAAATATATCTAACCCATCTCTATCCACATATGCAGGGACATGAAAATGAAAGTCTGGAAATTCTCAGAAAGCACTTTCATGATCGCGTTAAAATAGCAGAAGATCTCATGGAAATCATAATTAAAAAGAAAAAATGAGGGTGTTGAATCAGGAATATTTTATTTTTTTCCAGGAAAAACTTTCAGTCCTCGCAGTTGAAACTTTCGATCTGAATTTTCAAGATCAGGCCTGTAAACTCCTGTAGCTATTACTTCTGAATACGTGTCTCCTTCAGCCACAGATAAATAGCAGGTCACATCACACATATCTCCACTGTATTCCACAGTAACATTTGCACCTATATGCCGGATATCCTTTTCTTTCTTTAGCAAAGCTCTGGCTATCATTTTATTCTTAATTATATTGCGATAAATCTTCTGTGAACAACTTTCAGCATGTTTGTCATCCATTGAATGTGCAACAACTGGATCACTATCATGCTTCCAATCGAATAGGAAATACTGCATACAGATATCCGCTATATTTTTTATCTCTGATTGTTCCAGTATCAAGAAATGTACCCCCGTACCCACAAGAGAAATGATCTGAACATGGATAGTTTGCGATTAATAAAAACTATAATATAATGATAAATATAATTTTGGGAACATAATTCCTTATCTTAGTTACATTGAGAAAAAAAAACGGATTTATATCGCACAAAAACACTCTGAATCCATTTTTTCAGATGATATTTTAAATGTGGAATTCCTTTTACATTATAGAGATTAATAAACGTGATTCTTACTAAAATTATTGTGGTTGGGAGATATCAATGCCTCAAACAAAATATATCAGGTGGCAAAAGGAGATTACCATTGAGGATATTCCTCTGGTAGGGGGAAAGAATGCCTCAATTGGCGAAATGTATCGTGAACTGACTGGTAAAGGAATTAAGATTCCAAATGGATTTGCTGTTACTTCGGATGCATACTGGCATGTACTGGAATCCGGAGATATTCTTGATAAACTAAGAGAAACCCTTGCAGATCTTGATACTTCAGATGTATCAGATCTTGAAAAAAAAGGACAAAAAGCAAGATCTCTGATACTTGATGCAGGAATTCCGGATGATCTTTGGGAAGAGATTAAAGCTGCCTATGATCAGCTATGTGATCAATATGGATCCGATACTGATGTGGCTGTAAGAAGTTCTGCAACAGCTGAAGACCTGCCTACGGCTTCATTTGCAGGCCAGCAGGAATCATATCTGAACATAAAGGGATACCATGCATTAAAAGAAGCATGCAGCAAATGTTTTGCATCCCTTTTCACAGACAGAGCAATATCCTATAGAGTAAACAATGACTTTGATCATTTTGACGTGGCTCTATCGATTGGTGTTATGAAAATGGTACGATCCGATCTTGCATCCGCAGGAGTTATTTTTACACTGGATACAGAAAGCGGATTCAGAGATGTGGTTTTTATTACAGGTGCGTATGGTCTTGGGGAAAATGTGGTTCAGGGCCAGGTCGATCCTGATGAATTCTATGTCTTCAAACCAACATTCAGAGATGGGTACAGACCTATTATCAAGAAAAACCTTGGGAAAAAATCAATAAAAATGGTTTATGGTAAAGGTGAATCTAAAATAGTAACCCGAAATGTGGAAGTACCTGAAACTGATAGACAGGTATTTTGCATTAATGATGAGGAAATCCTGAAACTGGCTGACTATGCAATAGCCATTGAAGATCACTACTCTAACAAGGCTGGAAAAGCACAGCCAATGGATATTGAATGGGCCAAGGATGGAATTACCGGTGATCTGTTCATAGTTCAGGCACGTCCTGAAACCGTACAATCACAGAAAGATATTGATGTACTTGAAAAATACAGCCTTGAAGAAAAATCAGATGTTCTGGCAAAGGGAAGGAGCATAGGGGAAAAAATAAGCTCTGGAAAGGCACATATAATCAAGGATGTGTCAAAATTGTCTTCATTTAAGGAAGGAGAGATTTTACTGGCAGATACAACAACTCCTGACTGGGAACCGGTAATGAAAACAGCGTCTGCTATTGTAACCAACAAGGGCGGGAGAACCTCACACGCAGCTATTGTCAGTCGCGAACTTGGAATTCCTGCAATTGTTGGTACAGGTAATGTTACTGAAAAAGTTCAGAATGGACAGGAGGTCACTGTGAGCTGTGCTCAGGGTGAAACCGGTTATGTTTATGAAGGAAAATTATCTTATAAAGTAGATAAACAGAGCCTGAAAGACATAAAAAAGCCAAAAACAAAGATAATGATGAATATAGCAAATCCTGAAACCGTATTTGGTAATTCCAGAATACCAAATGATGGTGTAGGACTTACCAGGCTTGAATTTATGATCTCAAGTACAATAAAAGTGCATCCAATGGCTCTTGTGTACCCTGAAAAGGTAGAAGATAATGAAACACTGGACATGATTGAAAAACTGACATACGGTTATAGTAGTAAAGAAGATTTTTTTATAGAAAAGCTTGCTGAGGGTGTTGGAACAATAGCAGCTGCCTTTTATCCTAAACCTGTTGTGGTTCGTCTAAGTGATTTTAAGTCTAATGAATATGCTTCACTTATTGGGGGAGAATATTTCGAAGATGTTGAAGAGAGCAATCCAATGCTTGGTTTTAGAGGAGCTTCCCGATACTACAGTGAAAGATACAGAGATGGTTTTGCTCTTGAATGCAAAGCCATGAAACATGCAAGAGATGTAATGGGACTCAAAAACATAGTGCTCATGATTCCTTTCTGCAGAAAGGTAGAGGAAGGGAAAAAAGTTCTCAAAGAGATGGAAAAGCATGGCCTCAAAAAAGGGGAAGACGGACTTGAGATATATGTAATGTGTGAGATTCCAACAAATGTGTTGCTAATTGATGAATTTAGCAAGATATTTGATGGTTTTTCCATCGGTTCAAACGACCTGACACAGCTCACACTTGGTGTTGACAGAGACTCAGAAATCCTTGCTCCAGATTTTGATGAAAGGGATCCCGGTGTCATGAAAATGGTTTCAATGGCTGTACAGGGTGCAAAAAGAAATGACCGGTACAGTGGATTATGTGGAGAAGCTCCCAGCAACTATCCTGAATTTGCAGAATTTCTGGTTGAAGAGGGAATAGAATCTATTTCTCTTAATCCCGATTCTGTATTAAAGATTTTGCTGAAAATTTCAGAAACAGAGGAAAGACTTGGTAGATAATCCATTTATTAACCCCTTCTTTTTTTACCAAAGCTTTAAAATTGAAAAGTGATCATATGCAGAAATCTACCACAATAGAGAAGCATCTAAAAAAAGAATTCAATGAATTTTTCAGTGATCTTGGATCAAAAAGATATTTTGTAGAAGTTAAACCAAGAGGACATGGATTTATAGCTAAAATCTGGGTAGAGGAAGATATTCTAATGCAGATATCTGAAGATCGTGAACTGATCTCAATAATCTCCAAAAAAATTCGTGAAGCTGGAATGGCATATAATACCCGCATTTTCGAAGAGTTAAAACCTCTTTTTTAAAAGTATAAGATTAGCTGTTTATCATAAATAAGCAATAAAATATACACAATATTAGAAGACTTAATCTGGTTCATTGATAATAATGTATAGATGGCTTACTATGCTCTTTTTATACCAGAATATGTCTCTTAATAGATCTTATTTTCATGGCTACAGTAATGAAGATACTTCCCAAAGATATCAATCTATAAAAACAAATCGTGTTCAAAGTAACTTTAGTAAATGTTATTAATATTGTCGTTAATGAAAAGAAGCCATATCTACTGGATTAAAATCTGTACATTAACTTGAATTCAGGAAAGAAGTTCATGAACATTGATAGACTGATCATATACCTTACTATTTTTGTAATAATGGGTCTATCTGATGCAGTAATTCCTGTAATACCGGAACTGGTTTCATTAAGTCAGGCACCATATGGGTCCTTTTCTTCGAGTCTTCTGTTTTCAGGATATTTTTTAGGTGCTCTTCTAACAATGCTGCCTTTTGGAATTCTATCCGATCGATACGGAAATGAAAAATTTATTGCTCTGGGTATATTTTTAACACTGATTTCTGGAATAATATTACTAGTATCAAATAATTTCTGGATACTTGTAGTCGCAAGGTTTCTGGAAGGATCCGCGTGTGGCGCTTTTTTTCCGGCAGCTTATTCTATTCTTTCAGGTTTTGTTCAGAAAAAACGGTATATTGGAGAATTCAATTTTTTATTAAATGCAGGTCTTGCCCTTGGACTTATCATAGCCGGATTCCTTGCTGATATCAACATCAGGGGAGGAATAATGGTTTTTACAGTTATGGCAGCTGTTTTGATGATTATGTCACTGATCCGACTAATTAAGATGCCCTCTTTGACTTCAGGTCAAAAAACTGAAAAATCTGATATTTCATCCGGAATAATTGATAAGGTCAACACAACAGCGACTATTATATTTGACATTAATTTTAGAAAAATATGGTTTATGACTTTTGTCCTGTTTGGGTCTACAGCTGTACTGGTAGCTTTTTATCCAGATTATAGTGCGGACTTTTTAACAAAACCAGAACTTGGAACTGCAATTTCCCTTATATACATATTTGCAATGGTTACTTCTTTTGCTTTTGGAAGATCAATGATGGACCATAAAACTATGATAGTTGTAGGTTTAGGAATTGCATCATTTGGTGCTCTGGTATCCATAAGGCACCCTATGGCCGGATTTGCAATTCTTGGCGCAGGATCCGGTATTGGAATGATTGGGCTTCCAGTAGCAGTATCACACATGAACATTGAAAGAGGACTGGCAATGGGACTATTTAATACCTGCACATACGGAGGACTTGCTCTGATGCCTATTTTTGCGGGTGTGTTCGTAGATGTTTTAAGTTTTGAGATGATATTTGCATTAAATGGAGCATTGCTTATTATTGCTACGCTATATTCTAATAGGAAACTAAAAAGAAAAAATTATATTTAGCTTTTTTAGAGAATTCACAGTCTTGCAATTTCAGATAGTTTTTAGATACATACATTTCTGAATACTTTGCTATTGAGTAAAAAAATTGAGCAAAAAAAACAAATTTGATGAGCATCAATAGATGCAATATCATTTTTTAAACGCTTCTACAAAAGCTTCAGATGGTTTTTTTGAAGGGGTTCCGCTGAATACCCCGCTATACTGAGCAAATGGAAGTTCAACCGAAATACCCTTATCACTTATTTTATACTCCCTTATCTCTTTATCGTGGTCACTTCCACGCATTTTTATAATAGAAACTGCTTTTTTCATTTCAGATTCTATTTCTACATATCTTAAGGATATTATAGTATCCACTACAAAGGAGGTTCCGTGCTTTGTGGCTTCTGTACTGCCAATAATCTCAGATACTTCGCTTGTCAGAATACTTGTGGTATTATGCTCTTTAAGCATATCTACAATCGTGTAGAATGTATCCCGTATCTCTACAGAGGTTTGATTTCTTTCAATGTTGGCAATACCATCGATAACAATCCTTTTTGCTCCGGTATGTTCAATAGTCTCTTTTAACCTGTAGATCATTTCATCAACACTTAGATCAACAGGAACGATGTGTAAAATTGTGATCAATCCTTTTTTGATCATATCCTCCAGGTTAATGCCATAAGAATGTGAATTCTCAATTACTTCATCCGCCCTTTCTTCAAAAGAAAGAAGTATTCCATTTTCTCCTTTCTTTGCACCTTCGGCCAGAAAATGCAATCCCATCAATGACTTTCCTGTTCCTGCACTACCTATTACAAGAGTTGCCCTCCTTTGTAACAACCCTCCTCCAAGCATAGTATCCAATCCGGGAACTCCAGTTGAAACTCTTTCAGGTTCTGATCTTTCATCTGAAATCTCAGATATGCGGAGTTCAGGTTTTAGATGTGGATATATGGTTATGCCACTGTCGTCTATTTTCATAGTATGTTTTCCAGATAAGAAAGAAGTACCACGCATTTTTTTGATTTCAATATTTCTTGAACCATTATCATATTTTAGACATATCATGCTGTCAGCGACTGAGAATTCAGGAAGGGTGTCTCTTTCATTGCAGCTATATTCTCCTACAAGAAAAGTAGTTGTATTCCATGACGAAAGTTTAACAGCCAGTTCAAACATAAAATTCCTGAAATCTGTCTGGGAAGACACCAGGTCATGAATTGCCTTAAAGCTGTCAATTACTAAAAAATCGGGGGAGTGTTCTTCAATAAGCTTGGTGACCGAATCCAGGGCGCCCTTACTACCGTTCTTGCGAATAATCTCTCCAAGGTCTGCGTATATGACATATTCTCCCAGAAAATCTGGATTGAAATAATCAAATTCTCTTTGAAATCGCACAACCTTTACAGATGGTTCAGAAACAGTTGTCAGGTAGATGGATTTTTTTCCCTGAGCAGCATTGTTAAATATCATCTGCTGAACCAAGATAGTCTTACCAGTTCCAGGTTTTCCTGCTATAATATTAATACTGTATTCCGGAATCCCGCCGTTCAGGATCATATCCAGATTAGGGATTTTGGTCTGTATTCTTTCCATTTTTCAGATTCACCACAGTAACGCTGGCACAACCTAATTAAAACGCAAATATAAAATAAATTTTCCCTTAAATTAGGCCCCTATAGCTAATTAAATTTACGCTATCATAATTATGAGCACTGACCACTTATAGGTTTCTATTTTATCATAAATAATGCTGCTTTAAGTTATATGATAATAGCGTCACATATTCTTATATCAGCCATCATAATATCTATTGATGAATTGCCCAGACACAGATAATGAATGTATTCAGGTAGATATCGCTCCAACGATTTCAAAGATCTTACATATTCCAATGATAGCCCCTTCTGGAAAACCAATCCAGAAAATATTGGACTATACCGGAAAAAAAAAATGTAGAAAAATTGTTTTAATAATAGTTGACAGCCTGGGATTTTCACTCTACAAAAGACTGGAAAAACATATGCCTGCAATTAAAAAAATTGCAGATACAGGTCTTCTTATCAAATGTCGTTCAGTAGCAGACAAGACCACTCCTGCCATAGCATCAATATTTAGTGGTTATTATCCAGAAGAACACATGATTCAAAAAACAGAAGACCTGTATTATGAGAGAGTGAAAAATAAAGACAATCCAAAAATAAAATCTATTCTTGAGTGGGCCCATGAAGCCGGTCTACGGTCATCAATTGCAATTGAATCAGAAGGTGCTGCAGCTTTGAGTGGTAGAATTGATACGTCCTCGGGGGTTAGAGATGTGAGTGATATAGTAGAATATGACAGAAAAATAACAGAGGCGGTATTTAAATCACTGAAAAATCAGCCACATCTTATGGCCATACATTTAAGAACAATTGATCGAATTGCCCATACTGAAGACAAATGGAAATCTATCATTGGTGCTGCATCCTGCATAAATAAAAATATTGATATGATTATCAATGAAATGGAACCGTGCACTCTGGTGATTGTATGTGGTGATCATCCAATACACTCATCTCAAAAGTGGCTAAAAATGGCATCTGACGAGGAAATCAACAATTATGATAACAAATATGTAGCACTGATTGCAGGTTGTATATAATTGATTTTTTGAATACTAAATATCAATGTTTTCCTTACATTACTTTAACCTAAGGGTTAAACTTATTAGCTAAAATATCTATTTTAATTTTAAATGTGTATCATGCCTGTATAATTACTAATTTCAAATTAATTCTGGAGAAGAGAATAAAATGCTTGGGATTGATGATCCTCAAATATGGATTGCTTACATTCTCTGTTTTATAAGTGCTATCGGCTGTATGATATACGGTGGCCTGAAATGGAATAGAGGAGATGAAGAAGAGGTCGCCGAAAAATGCCAGTAAATACTGCCATACTGGGTATTGTTGTTCTAATTTACCTGATGGTAATATTCTATCTCGGCTGGCTTGGCTACAAGCGTACCTGTAAAGACGATGACTACATGGTTGCAGGTAGAAAAATACACCCTTTTATTCTCGCCCTTTCCTATGGCGCAACCTTTATCAGTACTGCTGCAATTATTGGATTTGGGGGAGCGGCAGGCTCACTTGGTATGGGATTACTATGGCTGGTCTTCATGAATATTTTTGTGGGAATTTTTATTGCCTTTGCACTTTTTGGACCAAAAACAAGAAGAATTGGACTAAATCTGAATGCAGTCACTTTTCCTGAACTTCTAGGAAAAAGGTTCGAATCCAGGTTCATTCAGGGATTTTCAGGTGCACTGATAGGAGTTTTCATGCCGCTTTATGCAGGTATTGTGCTGATCGGGGCAGCACGGTTTATTGAGACCGCGCTTGGTGTCCATTATGACATAGCTGTTTTGATCTTTACCATTATTGTTGCTGCCTATGTGATTACAGGTGGCCTTATTGCAGTAATGTACACTGATGCATTACAGGGTTTTTTGATGTTTATTGGAATGGGCATACTGCTAGTATTCACATACAGAATACTGGGTGGTATCAGCCAGGCACATCAGTCACTTACTGAACTGGGACACCTTGTGCCTCAGGCACTGGTTCAGGGAGGGCACCAGGGATGGACCATGATGCCGGAACTCGGATCCCCAATATGGTGGACAATGGTATCAACCCTTATACTTGGTGTGGGAATTGGTGTACTTGCCCAACCTCAGCTGGCAGTGAGATTCATGACAGTGGAAAGTGATAAATCGTTCAACAGGGCAATATTTGTGGGAGGGCCTTTTATCCTGATGATGACAGGCGTGGCTTTCATAGTTGGCTCTCTATCAAACGTATATTTCTTTGAGAATTTTGGCCAGATAGCACTTGAGATTGCTGGAGGAAATACCGACCTAATCATTCCTGCATACATTAATAATGCAATGCCTGATGCATTTGTGATATTGTTCATGCTGGTGTTGCTGGCGGCATCCATGTCAACTCTCAGTTCACAGTATCACACCATGGGCACTTCAATAGGCCATGATTTTTATCGAAGTTATCTTCTAAACGGCAAAGCCGGACGAACAGTAAATATTACCCGTCTTGGTATTGCTGTCACCATTCTGATCAGTGTCGTCTTCGCCTATATTCTTCCGATCAGTATCATTGCACGTGCAACCGCAATTTTCTTTGGACTTTGTGCAGCTGCATTCCTGCCTATATATGCCGGTGCCCTTTTCTGGAAAAGAATGACAAGGGAAGGTGCAATTGCAGGTCTGATCGTAGGCACGGTCTCAAGTCTGTTCTGGCTGACCTTTGTACATGCTGCAAATGCAGTTCCACTGGGAATATCAGAATTTATATTCTCAACTGAAACAATTATTACAGGTACCTGGACTCTTGTAGATCCAATACTGATTGCAACACCGCTTGCAGCAATTGCAGCAGTTGTAGTAAGTCTTGCTACAGAGCCTCCGTCAGATGAACATCTGGAATGGTGTTATGGGAAATAAAATTAAAAAATAAGAAAATGGGTGTTTTCAAAATCACTTATCATGGACCCAGTATTCACCATCAAAGGTAAATTCTTTTTTCCAGACCGGAACTTCTGCTTTTAACCGTTCAATTGCTTCACTTAGTGCAGGAAAAAGCTGGTGTCTATGAGATGCTGCAATTACAATATATACAATATCCTGTCCAGGTTTGATCATTCCGGATTTATGATGAATAAGTACTTCATTTATGCCTTCTTTTTGTTTCAAACTTTTACAGATATCCTGGATTTTTTGTTCAGCAACATCTTCATATTTCTCGAATACAAGCATTCTCGTCTTCAAATTGCCGGTCTGCTCTCTCACTATACCTGTAAAAGTGCCTATAGCACCGCATTCTTTAATATCAGGGTTTAATTTGGCTTTTTTGATCAGAGATCCTAACGTTTCCCAATCAGGAAGAGATAAAATAATTTCGACCAGGTACTCGATTTCCTGTTCTTCATGGAGAGATATTTTTGCTACAATGTTTGTAAGATCACATAAACCTGAACCATTTTCTATTATGATCTTTGGAAGATCTGTTTCCTTTCCCCCTTCCACTATGGCAAAATCAATCCCATTATCTGCCAGAGTATTAAGTGAATCTTCTATAGAAGAACTTTTACTATAAGTTATGACTCCACTATTTACAATACCTGAAACTATTTCTGCTCCTGCAGCAAAATGTTTCCCTGTATCTGTGTCCGGATCGATGAACTCATGCGATCTCATGTGCTTAATTGTGCCAACAGAACCTTTTTTTACCAGCTTTCTGATGATCTTTGTCACAATATCAGTCTTACCTGTATTTTTATATCCGACAACGGAAACAACTTTCATAAAATAACACCCGTCCTTTGGCATGGAAATTAATTTTAAATATACTTTTATCCTAATATAAAATCTAACACATCACATATGTATAATAACTTTGTTTGCTTATCACCGGTTTCGTTCTTTTTTCTTAAATATCATAAGTTAAAAAGCTATTATTAAAGATATTCCACACTTGCCTTAACATATCTAAAGTAATTCATGAACTCATAGACTTCCCCTGGAATCTCTGTTTTTACTGGAAGTCCAAGTTCAATGGCTTCTGATGGCTTAATAGGCGTTATGTGAATAAGTTCTCCACTAAAGAGTTTATCAGCAACAACTTTTAATTTCTTTTGATCTTCAAATCTATCAGAAAGTAATTCATGAACAACAGCACCTGTTAGATTCATGGCTTTTTGTGAAATGTCACTCATAATAATAGTTGAATCTTCCGCATTTACTCCTTTTTTGTTTGCTGCATATATCCAGGAAGGTGCAGGATAAGTTCCACGTATGAAATCCCCAATCTGAGGGTCTATTGGTCCAATAACTGCATGTGGATCCATTAAAATTTCATCTGCTGCCAGAGCAATAATAGTTCCGCCTGACATAGAATAATACGGAATAATTACACGTGTAGGTTCTGAATGGTTTTTGAGGGCACGAGCTATCTGAATACTGGAATGCATCTGTCCTCCTGGAGTATGAATTATAAGATCAATGGGACGCTTTCCGGTCTCTCTTATACCTTTTATTATCTGTTCAGCATCATCTGAATCAATGTACTGATAAATTGGGACACCAAATAACGACAATGCTTCCTTTCGATGAACCATCGTTAACACTTTCGTTCCCTGACTCTTTTCAAGTTTCTTTATCACCCGAAGTCTGCGGGCCTTTATGCCTCTCAGCTGTAGTTGAGGGTAAATCAATAAATATGCTACAAATATGATCATCAGAACAGTAAGTACATTCCAGATGCTAATATCTTCAAATACCACAGATATGTTCTCCTTTTTTGAGCACAAAAATATAATTTTTGATGCACATTTCTATATTATAATTATCAGCTTTATTTAAATGCTTAATCGATAAACATTAGAAAATTTTATTAACTATTTACTTTATTAAAAGATATAATGAGTGGATATAATATTAAGATTAAAGAAATGCCTGATGATGAAAGACCAAGGGAGAGATTATTAAAACGTGGTCCTTCTGCACTTTCAAATGCAGAATTACTTGCTGTTATTCTTCGCACAGGAACGAAAAATGAAAACGTGGTAAGCATATGTAAAAGAATTCTGTCATCCTACAATCTAAAACAGCTTAGTCTGGCAGATATGTCTGAACTGATTCAGATACATGGTGTGGGATACGCAAAAGCTGCACAAATAATTGCTGTTTTTGAACTTGCAAGGAACCTGGAGACTTTCATAGATAATCCAAAAACTAAAATTCAATCCCCATTAGACGTTTATTCACTATTTTATCCCAAAATGCGTGAAAAGAAAAAAGAAGAGATGTATGCCCTTTATCTTGACACAAAAAATCAGATATTGAAAGAAGACATAATTTCCATAGGAAGCTTAAATGCCAGCATAGTTCATCCAAGAGAAATATTTAAGCCTGCACTTCTTGAATCCTCTGCTTCGGTAATCATCACACACAATCATCCATCGGGGGATCCGTCTCCAAGCAGGGAGGATGTATCCATTACAAAAAAGCTGGTAGATGGTGGAAACTTGCTCGGGATTGAACTTCTTGACCATATAATTATAGGTGATGGAAGATATGTAAGTCTAAAGGACGAGGGAATTATTTCATAAAAAGCGAAAGCTTTATAATGAGATACTTCAACGATTATGGAAACTTATGGGTCGTTCTTTGTAGAAAGCCGTTTCAATAATTACATCAATGTAAGTTCAATGATCCCATACAGAATATCCATAGAAAATCCATCTTTATCGATGTAATGACAATCAACTTACAGAGAGGCAAATAGAACAATGAGAGAACTCGAGCTGGACCATCCCTATACAGTACCATACAAAAGGATCTGCGCTGTCTGTGATCCTTATAATGAGGTGGCAGAGATTATAGAATATACCAATTGTTATGGCGGTGCAGCATGGGCAAAGTACCATTATTCTCATTCTCCCCTGATATTGGACATCCGTGTTATTGGGAATACGATTCGATACCTGGTAAAAGCCGGATATTCAAACCTTGAACTGAAACCTTCAACATCAGCTGCAGGTATAGAGTCGGTAATTATCAATGGTGATCATGTTTCTATAACATATGCAGGTCTTGGTGGAGGAGGTGTTGGAGCAACTATGTGTAGAGCCTGTGCAGAAGGAGTTATATCCTATGATGTGACCGAATCTGGAGGAAGCCGTTCAGCTAAAGGCACTATCTCAGTTCCCAGAATGGAAAGGGTTATTATCGGAATAGATGATACCGATACAAAATACGAAGGAGCTACATGGACCCTTTGCCACAATATTGCAAACTCACTGGATTCCGCAGATAAGACATATCTTTCTCAGGCACTTGTCCAATTATTTCCAGTCCCGGAAAAAACACAAAATTGTGTATCTACTGTGATCGAATTTGGATGTACTAATAATAATGCTAAAGAAACATTATTGCAAGAATTCAAAAAAGCCCTTTTGAAATATAGTGTATCAAATGAAACTGGAATGGTGGCTATCACCTCGTTTGATCCGGTAGATACATATGAATACAGTAAAATATGTCGAAGTCAGAAGGTAACCAGGGATTTTGCACTCGAGTATGCTAAGCAGAATAATATTGAAGTATTACTTGATGGTAATGGAGTGATAGGAGCATTAGCTGCCCTTGCATGGGTTGCAAGACCAGATGAATCCATAATAATGGAAGCTGAAATCTGATGAAAAAAAACATTCCAGGAAAATTTGATGTATCTGATAATAATATCTCAGATAAGAAAATATCAGGAATAGAGTCTATAATATCCGCATCAGTTGATAGTAATGTGGAGTTCGTTGTTGGAGTTCCCGGCTTTCCTATCACAGAGCTCATGAATTCTTTTCTGGATAGAACAAATATTGATTCAAAATGGATGACAAATGAAAAATCAGCTCTTGAAACTGCACTTGGTGCATCCGTTTCTGGAAGGCGCTCTATTGTTCTTATCAAACATGTAGGAATGAATGTTCTTTGCGACCCCCTTATAACATCCGTTACACATACTATAGGTTCGGGATTGGTAATCATTGCAGGAGATGATCCTGGTGTAATTGCATCACAGAACGAACAGGATTCCAGATGGTATGGGCCAATTGCAGAAACTGCTGTTTTTGACCCATCTACTCCACAGGATGCATATGATGCAACTATTAAAGGATTTGAAATCTCTGAGGATACATCGATTCCAGTAATAATCAGAATAACTCATCGCCTGGAAAAAAGCCAGGAAATTGTCTCAAGGTCCAGCAAAATATTTCATGATTCATCAATGCAAAAGAAGCAGTTTGATCGTTCAATATGGGATCTGACCATGCGCGGCAAACACCAGAGACTGCATGTAAAAACATATCCATTACTGGTATTTGAGTCTGAGAATTCATATCTCAATAGATGTAATATGAGGGGAAAAGATATAGGAATAATTTCATCAGGTTATCCCTCTTTAATAACTGAAAATGTTATCAATTCCTCAAAATTCAATTCTTCTATATCTCATCTCATACTTAATATGGTTCATCCTTTACCCTTTGAGATACTATCCAGTTTCAGTAAAAATCACAAATATACCTTAATAATAGAAGAAACAGAACCTTTTATCGAGTCACATCTTCACATACTGGATAATGTACTTGGCAAGATGAGCGGACATGTTCCCTACGGACGTATAGACAGAGAACACATAGAATTTGCTATTGATCACATATCTGAAACCAGGATAGACAAATACAATGAATGTGTAGAAACAATTGCAAAAAGAGGTCCACGTCTATTGTGTGATGAATGTCCGTATCTTCCCCTCTATCACCTTCTCAAAAAGCTTAAGGTTAAACATAATGTGAATATTGCGGGTGATCTTGGATGTTCAATACGTAGTGCATCTTCTCCTCTTGAGGCTGTAGATACAGGATTTTCTCTGGGGTCTGCAATATCTGTTGCATGCGGATTTGATAGAAAAGGAATTGCTGTCATTGGAGATTTTGGGCTGGCTCATTCGGGAATAACCGGCCTTATAAATGCCCTGTACAGTAATTCTGATGTATGTGTAATAATTTTAAAAAATGAAGTTGCAGCAATGACCGGAGGACAATGTGCTCCTGATCTCACGGATCTTTTGAAGTCAATGGTATCGGATTTTTCTATAATAAACATGAGCAATTATGATAGGACTTCACACCAGGGTTCATTATCGGCTATAATCAAAAATAAGCTCAGAAAAAAAGGAGTTTCAGTTTTGGTGCTCACAGGTAAATGTAGAAAATTCATGCAACTGGATTAATTTCAATATCCAGCAGAATCCTTCATTCAGGGCTGAAGCCAACCTCATTAAATTGATATTTCGTTAAATCAAGGTGATGCAGCAGGTTTTTTATATCGAAGCAGGGATTTTCAGCACTGAAAAACAGGTGAGAATCACATATGCAATCTGTACATCCAAATCCTTTAATTGATTTTTGATCCATGTTTTCTGCAAGAAGACATTCTATTCTTTTATTTGTAAAAATACATACTGCGAAAATTAAGTTAAAATGAGGATTCAATAAAAGATAATCAATATGCCATTTTGAACTGCGATCTTTCTTTTCATGAAGATTTATATGGCGAATAACTCTTTTGAGTCCACCGTTTCCCAGAGCAGATCCCACATATACATGATAGCCTTTACTGAATTTAATGGATCCAAGAGATCCTACATCTATAGTACACTCTTTATTCTGAAATATAAGAAAATAACTACCTTTTTCTCTCATCTGGAAAATGCTCCATTTCTGCAGAATCAAAATTAACATTGATACCCAGTATTTTTCTGGAACCGTATGCAATATCGCGTGCAATTTCAGCACAACCGACTGCCGCACTCCATTTACCCAGTATTTGAGATTTAAGTCCCAGAGTTCCATTTATTTTATCTACAACATATTCAATGTCGCCTACTGAACCTGCCAGAAAAACCTCACCCTGCAAATCATAATCCTTTAAAAGAAGCTGAAGGCTGTTAATTTCCATTGCAGCAAAAAGAGCAATTGTATCCAGAGCCAGAATTGCATCTTTTTCATTCCTGGAAAAGGCATTCAAAAGTTCCTTGAGATTGGAATAAGGTGTGCGCTTCAGTACCCCACCTTTTGTAAAAGCATCATTTGCAGTATATAGCCCCTCATCAACATCCCGAATGGCCTGTACATCTAGGGGTCCATGATGCACTCCTGGTGCAAATATACATGCATCGATCGCGCCTTTGATCTCTCCGTTTGCAACAGCAAGTGTAACTGTATTTGAACTTATATCAGATACAACATAATTATTGTATCCCATGCATTTTGCATGATATGCAATTCCAATTTTTTCAGGACTTGTAGAATGAGAAAATATGTTCAATCTTGGATCTGTACCGCTTTTAGAATGAATTCCCGGGATAACAACTGAAGGAATATCCGACTTTTTAACAGCATCAAAAACAAGCTCTCCGGCCCCAATTCGATTACCTACCCCTCGATTGCTTTTTATGCCTCTGTTTTTCAGGTGCTTAATATCCTCAATTGAAATGATCCCATCTCCCATAGAATACGTAAGGGCGATGAGCTTTATTTTGTTCATATCAACATTTAAATTGAGACCAATATGTTCAATTAACTCAGATTCGGGGATAGATATAAGTTTGCTTCGTGCAATCTCAAATTTATTTATAGTTCCATCTAACAGAGATGCAAATCTGATAGCTGTGGTTCCATGGTCAATTCCTAGAAACATTGTCAATCATTACCTTGCAATAACTCATTCATTAAACAGAATTGAATTCAGTTCTTTTCTGATTCTCTCGCCCTCCATCACATTACCAACAGTTGTTATGATACGTAATTCCTGAGCTGTTGTTCCCTGTGATAAAAGAGCCCTAAGGTTACCTCTATTGTCAGATCGAAGTATTTTGATATTCAAAAGGCCACCTGATGCACCTTTACCTTTAACCTTGATAACCGAAGGTATGATTTTTTTTATTTCGGGATGCTGGCTAATTATTCCCAGTAACTTTTTTCCCTGTCGTTCACCTATTATAGTTGTATGTGAACCACCGAGCTTGCATTTAAGGAGGTCTCTGTTATTCGGACTAAATATATCATCTGACATTTGAAGATTGATTTTTTTGAATGTATAAAACTATAATGATTTAAATTTACGATTGAAGCCAGAATCCGCCAGTGAAATAACATACTGGTTTATTTCCCTTAATACTTTCTTTCAATCATATAATCTGCAATTTCAAGCAGAGTTGCTTTCGAATCGGAATCTGGAAGTACTTTTAGTTTCTCTTTTCCTTCCTGTATATAGGAAAATGCAAGTTCCTGAGCATAATCAATAGACCCTGATTCTTCGAGTACTTTAACAGCTTCCTCGATTTCACTTTTTTCAGCACTACCTTTACCAAAAATTTTCAAATCAACACCGTTGTTGATTGCATGCAGTGCGATCAATGTTTTTTTCCTTCCATTAGATCGCTGCCTCGCACTTTACCTAATACATCTTCTGGAGTTATCAGGTCCAGAACATCATCATAAATCTGGAAACCTACTCCAATAAGCCTACCAAAGTCATATAAAGAATTAGCAACTTCATCAGAAGCTCCTCCAAGAATTGCTCCTGACTTAGCTGCAGCTGCATAGAGGACCGATGTTTTTTTCTCCACCATTTCTAGATATTCTTCTTTGGTGACATCATCACGATGCTCAAATTCGATATCCATCCACTGGCCTTCACATATCTGGGTGCATGTCTGGGACAGGAGTTCTATACATTTATTCAACCGAGCCGGATCATTATCCATGCCTGCCAGAATTTCAAACGCTTTTGAATAAAGTGTATCTCCTGCCAGAATAGCACCTGCTAGTCCCCATTTTACATGTACAGCTTCCATTCCTCTCCGGAATGAATCCTCATCCATGATATCATCATGAATAAGTGTAAAGTTATGCACCAGTTCAACAGAAACTGCAGCAGGAAGCACATCATTAAGATTAGAACCCACTGCCTGGGCTGCAAGAACAAGTGTGGCCGGACGCAGGCGTTTACCGCCTGCATCAGGAAGATATCTTGAAGCCTTATACAACTCATCAGGATAAGCTATAGGAAGCATTTCTGAAATTGCTTTATCTACATGGGTAGTTATGCTCTGTAATTGCTCAATGACATCTGACATAATTGATCACAATATCCTCTATGCACTTATTATTCGATATATAGTTCTTCTCCATTTCTCAACAGGTGCACAGTATCTCCCATTACGTAGCCAGCGTCTTCTGCCATTTCAATGTAAGAACTGTGCATATTTATATGGCCATGGGCAGGGATTACATGTTCAGGGTTTACCATCCTTAACAGTTCCCAGTGATCTTCACGGTATGCATGCCCAGATACATGAACATCTGTATAAAGTCTTGCACCCTGCATTTTAAGTTTGGTCTCAACTGCGTACCTGTTTGCCTGAGTCATTGGACTGGGAATTATGTTAGCAGAAAAAATAACACGGTCTCCAGATTCAATCTTATAGGGTGTTTCACCATTTGCAACTCTTGTAAGTATTGCTCCGGGTTCACCCTGGTGACCAGTAACTATTGGAAGATATTTTTCCTTTCCTTCCTTCATTATTTTCTTGAATGCATTATCAATTTCTTTTCTTGATCCGTATATTTCTGCGTTTGGTGGGAGTTCTATATATCCCATATCAGCTGCAGTACTTACATATCGATCCATGGAACGCCCAAGTAGTATAGGAATACGATCCATTTCTCCTGCAAATTGAATTATTGAATTCATTCTGGCTATATGTGAAGCAAAAGTTGTGACAATCATTCCAACATCCGGCTCTTCAGTTCCAAGCAAAACATCGCGTAGCATATCATGTGCAACCTGCTCAGATGGTGTTTTCCCCGAAATCCCAGAATTGGTGCTTTCCGTGATCAATGCTACAACACCTTCTTTTCCAAGAGAACGAAGGCGTGCAAAGTCTGGCGGTTCTCCAAGAGTGGGCATCCTGTCCAGCTTAAAATCACAACCATATAGAACAGCGCCTACAGGAGTATGTATTGCTATAAACACGCAGTCAATAATACTGTGTTGCATTCGGATAAACTCTATAGAAATATCCTCTGTGACCTGATATATTCCTCCAGCATCAAGAGAAATGATCTTGTTCTTTACGCCAAACTTTCGCTCAGAGTCTATCTGGTGCCCTATCAAGGCTGATGTATAAGGAGTACTGATAATGGGTGCAGAATACCTGTGTGCCAGTTTTGAGATTGCACCAATATGATCAAGATGTCCGTGAGTACAGGCAATTGCACGCACAGTTCCATTGATCTGTTTCATTATTGTATCATCAGGTATAGCTCCCATTTCTATCAGTTCAAGAGAATGCATTTTATCGATTTCTATATCCTCATGAATCTGTACCCTATCAAGTCTGAGACCCATATCAAGAATGATTATATCTTCATCAATTCTGACAGCAGTCATATTACGGCCCATTTCATTATAGCCACCAACTGCAATTATTCCTATTTCTGTCATAATAATCCTCCAATTTTTATTTAAATCAAAATCTGGCAATGCTTTATTAGCAATGTCGGATTTCCTCAAATCTTAACAATATGATTCTTAATTTTATACAATATTAGCTCTTAATGCAAAATCAGAGAGATCAAAACCTCTCTGCTTAAGGTATTGTTCGGTCCAGCCAGTGATGACCATAGGTGATCTTTTAAGCTGCTCTATATCTCTGCATCCTGCAAGAAACATCGCCACCTTTAATTCATCAATTATCGATGTTAGTTTTCTAGTAACTTCTTCAGGACCATTAAATGCAGGTTCGACAAAGGGAAGTGCTGAGCTTGCTACGCTGGCACCCAATGATATGGATTTTGCAACATCCAGGCCGGTTCTGATACCGCCTGTGGCGATTACCGGAAGTGACACATTACATTCTACAATACTGGATGCAGTTGGAATCCCAAAATCCCAGAACAATTCTCCCATATTTTTAGCTGACGTCTCTTTTCTGTCATCTGCACGATAAACTTCTACACCTGCCCAGCTTGTCCCACCAACTCCTCCCACATCAATGGAAGAAACGCCTGCTTTTTTGAGGAGTAACGCATCCTCATGAGAAATGCCTGAACCAGTCTCTTTAACAATGATAGGTATATTTAGAGAACATATCTCTGATATAGCATCAAGAACTCCTGATGCATCAATATCTCCTTCTGGCTGAATAGCTTCCTGCAGAAAGTTTAAATGGATAGCAAAAGCATCTGCATCGATCATTTCTACCATTTTTTCAATGCCTTGAATACCATATTCTTTTATCTGAGCGGCACCGATGTTTCCATATACAAAAGCATTTGGCGCCTTCTCACGAACTACACTGAACGAATATTCCTGTTCAGGATCTTCAATAGCTGCTCTCTGACTTCCAACGCCTATTCCAATTCCAGTTTCCTCGACAGCTTCTGCAAGAGCTGAATTAATAGCAATAGTATCAGGATGTCCCCCTGTAATAGAAGCAATCATAAAAGGTGCATTTAATCGTTTTCCAAGAAAATCTGTAGATAGATCAATATCATCAATGCTCATTTCAGGAAGTGCACGATGTACCAATATAACATCATCAAATCCAGATGTAGCTTTCTTTGATTCTACCGGCCGATTTGCACAGAATTTAAGGTGTTCTATTTTTCTCTGGGATGTACTCATTATAAAACCTGTTTACAATCTATAATATCTATTTTTTTATTGCAGTTCCTATGTTATGTCCACTTAAAAAATACGAAATGTTATTTGGTTTTTTCGCATTGAAAATGTAGGAAGTGGCACCGGTTATTTCACAAAGCTGAAGTAGTTCATTAACTTTTCCAAGCATACCACCGGTGACATCAGTATTTTTGGATACGCCTAGAAATTTTTCTATTTCTTTAAAATTGGAACTGGTGATTTTGGTAAGAGTTTTTCCTTTATTGTCCATAACCCCATCTTCAATACTTCCAATTCCAACCCGGGAAGCTTTCAGTTTATTTGCAAGATACGAAACAATTTGATCCCCGGAAATAACAGAAAAAGTATTTGTTATGTCCATTACCACATCACCATGTATCACCGGGACTAAACCGTTCTCCAGCATGATATGGATATTGGATAAAAACATGTCAGAAATTCGTCCATCATTTGAGACTGTGTTATTTAACGGATGGACAGAAACTGCATCGATTCCAGCTTTTTGAAGTGAGCTTACCATAATCTCATTTAACGATTTTACAGAACTATGTGTTATAATTGCACCTTTTGGGTCTGGAATATTGTCCAGATCATATTTTTTTGCAAGGGGGTGACCATAGGAGCCGGCACCATGGACAATTATAAGATCATTGCTATATCCAGATATTTCCTGACATATACGTTCGATTTCTTCGATTTGAACCTTCCCAATATCAGAACTCTTATCAGTAATTACACTTCCACCTATTTTCAGAATTGTAATGTTTTTATGTTGACTCATGAGAATGACTCCACAAAGATTCCCCTTTCAGTAGTTTGGGTAATTATTGGGTCTCCTCCTCTGGAGTGTATTGCATATGATATGTCAGGCAGGATGGAACTATCTGCAATTGCAATCATACATCCGCCACCACCGGCACCTGTGATCTTGGCACCGTATGCACCATTGTTTCTGGCAGCATGTACAAGAGATGAGAGTTCATCACAATTTATTCCAATTGCATCAAGAAGTCCCTGATTTATATTCATGAGGTCCCCAACAGATGCATAATCCTTTTTGATTATCAGTTCTTCACCCGTCTTAGCGATCTTACCAATTATAGAAAATATAGGAGACAGAATATCTGAATACTTTGAATGAAGTTCAGAAACACCAGCTACCAGTTCTTTTGTAGAAGAACATTTTTTTGTATTTCCAATAATGATTCCACACTCAATCGCTGGCAGTTTCTTATGGCTGGATATTCGTACAACACCACCGTGTGCACTAACGTAGGTATCTGTTGCACTTGCTGCATTCTGCACTTTCTTTTCAATACTATGGCCAATTTTTGCAATCTGCTCATGATTCAGTTCACATCCAAACAAACTATTAAGAGCTCCCAGTGTTGCAACTGTTACTGCAGCAGATGATCCCAGACCAGAACCCGGCGGAATGTCTGAATCTACCTCAATTTCCACACCTCTAAATGGAACGATTTCCCTTATCGACTCTATAGCCCCTGAAACATAGGGATGTATTTCAAAGTCCAGAGATGTGGTTCCAAGTGCTGATTTAATCTGGATGTCCTCACTGGGATTTGCGCAAACCCTTGCCCTAAGATCAATTGCACAGCATATCGCATCTTCGCCATATACAACAGCATGTTCGCCGAACAGGTATATTTTTCCAGGTGCTGAACAAATAACCATTTCTATTACCATCAGTCATAAATATTTATGCCATTTTACTCTACAGTTATTGCTCCATAGCCCACAACAGAACTCATATCTCCAATAACGTCTCCACTGGTTGAATATGTTAAAAGTTTTGCTTTTGTGGCATCAAGTAGCTTTGCTGCAGTGATCATAGCAGCAATTGGTCCAAAGCCACATGCTGAAGCGTTTTTTTCCATTATTCGCCTGTAGATTTCGGAAACATCCATTTTTTCTATAGCTTCAATAATATATTGATCCGTATCATATGCAATATCCGCACTCTGGTAGTGGGTAAAATCGCTTGAGGCAATTATAACTACTTTTTTTCCAGCATCTTTGACTGCACGAACAATTTCATGTCCAACTTCAGATGCGGTTTCTTCATCCTGAAGACCCATGCATATTGGAAGAATTTCAAAATCATGATCAAGTGTATACTGTAAGAAAGGTAGCTGGACCTCAATGGAATGTTCAAACCTGTGTGCAAGTTCATCTACATCAATGATGCTTCCTGCAAGAGCTTTTATAAGGTCTCCATCTGTTCTGATTTCACCAAGAGGTGTTGACCAGGTATCAGCTGAAGCTGAGATGGGTGATCCATACCCAGTATGGTTTGGTCCAATAATTATATAGGTATCTGCACTGGGAATCCTTGCATATACATGGGCTGCAACATGACCTGAAAAGCTGTATCCTGCATGAGGTGCCACTGCTCCTATTAGATCATGAGAAGAGACCTCAATGCCCTTAAAGCATTTTCGGATCTCTTTTTTAAGTTCTTTCGGATTAGATGGATAAAATTGACCTGCGACAACTGGTTCTCTCATGAGATTCTTACCCCCTGTTAATTCTGATAGAGACCTTATACAGATATTTTCAATTCAGCTTCAAAATCTTCCAGATCGTAATTGAACGGAATGTCATTGTTTTTTGCAATCTCTTTTGCCAGAAGCCAGTAAACAAGTGAAAGTGCTTTTCTTCCCTTGTTGTTGGTTGGAATTATAAGATCAACATTGGATGTCATGTTGTTCGTATCGCATAGTGCAACTACAGGAACACCTACCTTAACAGCTTCTTTGATAACCTGAGCATCACCTGCCGGATCAGTCACAACAACTACATCAGGTTCAAAAAACCCTCTCAGTTCAGGGTTTGTGAGTGTTCCTGGAATAAAGCGACCAACCATTGCCTTTGCTCCAATTGCTTTTGCAAATTTCTTTGCAGGATATTGACCATATTGTCTTGCAGAAGCAACCAGTATTCTTGAAGGATCATATTTAGAGAGAAAACTGGCAGCCATTCTTATACGTTCATCTGTAGACTGTATATCCAGCACATACAATCCATCTGTGCGTACACGATAAACAAAGTTCATCATGTCCTGGGTTTTCTGCTGAGTACCAATATGAACACCAGATGCCAGATATTCATCAATTGGAATCAGAGATAATGACTCTTTAGCTTCTTTATCAGAACTGGAATCCATTTCCTGTTCTGTGGACATTTCACCTGAAGATGGTACATTTTCAGTAGCCTCTGCAATGGTCTCTTCTACAATTGTATTTTCAGTCTCTTCTGTTGCTTCCTGAGATGTAGTATCAGCAACTTTCTTATCGATGTTATTGTCAGTTTCCATATAATCACCTCATGTTAATAAAATATTTTTTATCTCTCTTTACAGTAATAGGAATCACTCCCTGTTCGAGTTCTTCCATTGCCAGATATAAGGGATCAATACCGGAATCATTGATTAAAACCGGTGCTCCCATCGCGATCTGTAAAGACCTTGCACCAATAATTCTCGCTCTTTCATATTTGGTAAAACCCTTCGTATTCAATAAATCACCCTGTGCAGAACTCCTTACAATCAAAATTTGTAAAAATGTAATAGTTGCTACTTCAGTAAATAAGTTGCAAAATTGTTACTATATAGTAGTTTCAGTAAATCTGGTAATTAAGTTAGTTTATCCGGAGTCCCTCCGAATGTGGTCATATTACTATCCATCCTTAATATTCATTAAGATACAGAGGGAGTGGGACCGCTGAGATTTGAACTCAGGTACCGGCGTAATTCGCATGAAAATATGAATGATTCATGTCCCGAACGCCGAAGGATGGTCCAGTCTACCCTACGGTCCCTTTTACTGGTATGGGGCAAGTGTATCTACCAGCTCAACATGAGATAAGAGCATTCTCCTGCAGCAATAGCGTACAACTCCAAGATCATCCATTACAGCAGAAGGATCTTCTCCTAGAGAAACACGCTGCTTGTATTCATCCCATTTACTGGCAACTACACTGCCACAACTGAAGCATCTTACCGGAATCATGTTTCAATACCCTCTCTGGCTCACCTGTATGACTTCTGATATTTTGCTCTTGCACCAGGTCCACCAAATTTCTTGGTTTCTTTCTGTCTGGAATCGTTAACCAGCAGATTACGATCATATTCTACAAAAATATCACGTATCTTTGTATCGTTAGTCCATTCAACAATACCTCTTGAAATAGCAGTCCTGATAGCATTTGCCTGCCCTATGATTCCTCCGCCTCTTACATCAACTTCAATATCAATATCTGATATTGCATCTCCTGCAAGAATAAGGGGTTCCATGATCTTGAGCTTTGCATATTCTGGCTGGTATATCTCTATAGGTATTTTGTTTATCCTAGCCTTTCCTGATCCTTTAGTCACAGTTGCACGTGCGATAGCTGTTTTGTTTTTTCCAGATGAAGTGATAACTTTAGTAGCCATTTACAGCACTCCTTAAAATTCTGCTCCCAGGCGCTTACTGACGTCTCCCAGCATTACATATTTGTTCGAACTCAAGCGATTGATGTTTGCTTCTTCAAGAGTAATTAACTCAGCATCCTTAAGTTCAACGGGAACACCAATATATACTTTAAGCCTTGATAGTGAATCTCTTCCTCGTTCCCTTTTATATGGAAGCATTCCACGAATAGTCCTTTTCAGAATTCTGTCAGGCCTTTTAGGGAAATAAGGACCAAATTCACGTGTTCCGATTTCCTGAATTGTTCTATAATCTTCAAATGTTTTCACTTTAGACCCGGAAATCACTGCTTTCTCTGCATTTACAATTTTTATTTCTTCCCCATCCAGCAATCTTTTAGCAACAATGCTTGCAAGCCTTCCCATAATGAGTCTATTTGCATCAATAACTGTCATTTAAAACACCTACTTTAAAATTTTAACTCCAGACCCACTTGGATTTTCGTTAAGCATAGATTCAATCGATATGCACTTACCACCAGCGCTGAGAATTTTTTTCTGAGCAGTTTCGCTAAAACCAAGTGCAGCAACTGTTACGGAATGTTTAAGATCTCCGGAGCCAAGCACTTTACCTGGCACAAGCAGCAATTCATTTTCATCAGAGTGCCTGTTGATCTTGCTGAGATTTACCTGAGCATAACTTCTTCTGGGCTTCTCAAGCCTCTTTGCTATATCTTTCCAGATAGCGGCATTTTCACTTCGTGACTTCTCCTTCAATGAAGAGATCAATTCCGGTATATAGGGATTTGTTTTTCTTGCTATTTTTGTTTTAGATATTTTACCCATGATGTTCCTCCGCAAGGATATTTATTCTTACTCACGCATTTGATGCGTTTGAACAGTGGGTTTGTTCGTAAGAATGTAATTTATTTAAGCTGATGGATGAATAACACTCCTAGTACATAAATATTATGCGAGTATTGAAAATTTACCGTGAATTGATTATCTTATCATATAATCTGTCATAGATGTCATCAACATTACAATCCATCTCACGTGCTACCATAAGGGCCAGTATTTCAATATTCAGCATTTCGGAAAACATTTCCTGCTTTTGATTTATCCTGGAAACTACTTCTTTTTTATTGATATCATTCCTTGAGATGATACGATTTATTATCAAATCCAGTATGCCAGGATTTTGGTCCAGCATATTTGCTATGCCTGAAGGTTTAAATCCATGATCAACTTCCATATCCTTAATATCAAAGAAAGGCTTTACCACTTCATTTTCAGCTTTTAAAATTCCAGAGTCTATAGCCAATTTTCTGATTCTGGAAGCTTCTCCAGGAGACATCCATTTAAAGTCCAGTGAAAGTATAAACTCAAACTCCTTAGCAGACAGTTCTTCTTTTTTCTTTTTCTTAAAAGGAGCAGCAACAACAGTCATTAAATCGTTCATTTTATATCCCGCGTCTGAGTTCATCAATTATAGTATCTGCCACTCTGTGGCAATCAGTACGTTTAATTCCCGAAACATGATTGATCAGAATGGTTAACACATCACCTTCCTGACTGACCCTTACCAGATATGCATCTCCCCTAAAAGATATCCTATCATATTTTTCATCCAGATAACTATACTTCAAAGCTATCCTGAAGTCAATTGTTCCTTCAGGTTCAATAGTATCAATTATCTGATCTGCGTTTTCACGGCTGAGAGGCTCAAAGTCAATACCATTTACCACAATTCCCACTTCAATTTCCCTTTTTGCATTTATCATGTGGCCATTCTTTACCGGTGATTCAGTAACAAACTCCCCGGATTTACCATCCATATTTGCAAGTATTTTAGCAAAATAAGGAAGGTTACGCTGGTACCTGTATTTTCTTTCAAAGTGCGCTTCTTGATGTGGGAACATGTGATAAATACGTTTTCGCATCATCTGTAAACCTTTAATTGTACTATTTGTTTGATATTTGAAAATTCTGACAGTGAATATAATTAATGGGTGAATACTGCCTGAGATGATATGAGACAGATCCACCTAGAAACCTTATCAATAACATTGGCATTACTGAATATCTGATTACCTTATCAGCTTTCACTTAGTGCCTGACAGTTATTTAGATTTTAGAGTTTGATCAGATTTGCATCAATTATTCCTTCTATACTTCTTATTTCATCCAATATTGGTTCAGGTACTTCGGAATCAACATTCAGGGCCATAATAGTCACTTCTCCGATACCAACTCTTCCTACCTGCATTCCGGAAATGTTGATATTATTTCTGCCAAGCACAAGGCAGCATGGACCTATTACGTTTGGTCGGTTAATGTGGTTTGATACGATCATGTATCCCCGGGGCACTATATCCACCCTGTAATTATCAATATTTACAATTTTTGCTTCATTGCCCACAACTGCTCCAGTTATTGATCTTGTTTCCCCATCCTTAACCATCCTGATTGTGATTGTTGAGCTGTACTCTTCAGATTTGTCAGACTTACTCTCAATAACCTCTATCTTTCGTGCTTTTGCTACTTTATGGGCATTAACATAATTAATTCCGGACCCTAAGACAGTTTCAAGTAGTCCTTTTAAAGCGGCTGTTGTTACCGGCCTTATATCTTTTTCAGATATTTCACCATTATATGCAACTTCGACCTTTCTGTGTTTACCACCTACAAGCTGTCCAAGAACACTTCCCATGGTTTCTCCAAGGTCTATATAGGGCTGCAGAACGGACATCATTTCAGGTTTGATTGCAGGAATATTGATAGTATTTTTTGCAAATCCACCTTTCAGTACAGAAATAACTTCTTCTGCAATTGATATTGCAACATTTATCTGTGCTTCTTCTGTTGATGCACCCAAATGAGGAGTTACGATAACATTCTCAAATTCAAGTAGAGGATTATCAAAAGGTGGTTCATTGACAAAGACATCCAGAGCAGCACCTGCAACTTTTCCACTTTTAAGTGAATCTATGAGAGCTGCTTCATTGATTATGCCACCACGAGCACAGTTTATTACTCTTACACCATTTTTCATCAGGCCGAACTCTTCGTAGTCAATTATATTTCTTGTTTCTTTGGTAAGGGGAGTATGTACTGTTATAAAATCTGCTTTTTTCATTATCTCATGAACAGAAGATAGCTCAACGCCCAGCTCATTTGCCCTTTCTTCAGAAATATAGGGATCATAGGCAACCACACGCATTTCAAGTCCCTGAGCACGAATCGCAACTTCAGTTCCAATTCTTCCAAGGCCAATGACACCAAGGATCTTTCCATTGACCTCCACACCCATAAATTTTTTGCGTTCCCATTTTTTAGATTTCAAAGACATGTTTGCCTGGGGAATATTCCTGGAAAGAGACATGATCATTGCGATAGTATGTTCTGCAGCTGAAATCATATTTCCTTCAGGTGCATTCACTACAATAATTCCTTTTTCAGTAGCTGCATCAACATTTATATTATCCACACCAACCCCAGCTCTACCAATTATTTTCAGGTTATCTGCTGAATCAATTATTTTTTTAGTGACGTTTGTACCACTTCGAATGACCAGTGCACTATAGTCTCCAATTTTTTGTGCCAGTTCATCTTCTGAGAGTCCAGTAGCTATATCGACTTCAAAGCTTTCTTTCAGTTTTTCAATACCCTCTTCAGACAGGGGGTCACTTACCAATATCTTCATTATTAATCTCCATCTCCTGATAATAGCTATAATAACCAATGGTTTCTATAATTAGTCTTAAATTCTGGAATAGCATTTAATAGTTTTCATCAAAATTACACAAAAATAATTATATTTCCAGTTGATATCTAAACAGGATCTAACTGGTGCTCACAATTGTGAATAAATAATAATTCCTGCTTATTAACAAAATAAACAAAGCTTAGAAAAATGCCTTCTATTGTTTTAAAAATTAAAAAAGATATATCTGGAAATAATTCCAGATACAATTAATGACTTGATTCACTCAGTATTTGTGACCTTTTGCAACTTCAACCATTGCCTGGAGGTTCTCGGTTGGGGTCTTGCTTACAATACCACAGCCAGGTGCGAGCAGATCAATACCTGCATCAATAATGTTCTGGCAGACTGTACGGACCTCATCAGGGGTCTTGTTCCACAGTGTGTTTACAGGATCAACATTTCCAATTAATACTGCATTCTCAACCTTGGATTTTGCAGTTGCTACATCTACTTTCTGATCAATACTGATTGCATTGAATCCTGAAGCATCCATCAATGGAAGTCCGTTGGTTGTGTTTCCACAGATGTGAAGTGTGATAGTAACTCCCATTTCCTGCATTGCATCAACAATCTTTGCATGATATGGAACAACAAATTTTTCATAGAACTGTGCACCAATGAGTTCATAGCTTGCAGTTGGATCGATCAATACCATTGTGTCGGCACCATTTTCAACCATCTTCTTTGCGTATGCTATGTTGAACTCTGTTGTGAATTCAAGTAGTTTTAGACCAAACTCTTCATCGGTAAAGATTTTGGTAAACCATTCATCACCATTCAGATGCTGTGCAAGGGAGAATGGACCAATCATACTTCCCATCACAGGAAGCTCATCACCATATTTGTCAGCCAGTATCTTGATCGCGTCGCATACTACTCCTATTCTACCTTTGTCAAGGGAATAGCCTTTGAGGTTCTCAATATCTTCAGCTGTTTTTATCACATGTCCAACAACAGATGGTTGCTGTTCTTTTGTACTTGGTTTAATTTCACATCCGAAAAACTCTGCTTCTGCAGTAATGTCAAAAGGAACACGAACTGCTTCAAATCCTATAACAGTATGTCCTGCTTCTGCCAGCTTTGCCATCTTTTCAGCATCTTCGTGTGCCTCAGGCCAGAAAGCATCCACAGCTTCCATCTGTTCAACAGTTCCGGTCTGGGTTGGACAGATCGCCGGCATTCTGTCTACGGATTCACCATTCAATACGCGTGCTAATCTCTCTTTAGGTGTGTATTCAGCCATTAAAGTCAACTCCTCTAGTCGTTTATCAAGTAGTAGTGCTTAAAAGTATTTTCGCATATATATAGCTTTTTATCTTGTTGTAGAACCTATATTTGATCTTTTCGAAGTAAATATTGGAAATTGAATATTCGATTATAGAAGCCTGAAATTGAATAATGGGCACATTAACTGACAGATAATTTTATCAGCAACTTAGATTTGATCAATCATATGAATTTTAAGCTTGTTTTTAATTGAATCATTGAATACATTTTATGTTCTGGAATCGTTTATTATACAAAAAAACCAATTAACTAGTATATATAAATTTCTTAGCAGTAATATTCTTAGCGATAATATTTTTGATGAGCTGTTGATTATCTAGCACAAAGAAATTTCAGGAGAAAGATAGGAATGTACGGAATTGCATTGGATCTTGGAACAAGTGGATTCCGAATGCAACTTTTAGATCTCGAAAGCGGAAAAACAAAAAAAACCGTAATTACGATGAAACACCCTCTTCCAGGAGGGAATGTAACTGATCATCTTGATTTTGCGATCCATGTTGGAAGCGATATTTCAAACAAAATAATAGTAAATACCCTTCTTAAAATGATGAACAGGCTGAATGTATCTCCAGAAAAAATACAAAAGATAGTAGTCTGTGGAAATCCGATCCAGTTATCCTTATTTCAGGATATAGAAATCAGAGATCTTGCCTATGCAGGCCGAAATATGCAAAAAAGGCTCGGTATTGAAAATGTAGACCGAAGCGGCAGAATATATTCAGGTACTGAGCTACTTGGAAGTGAATCCGGCCTTGACAATTGCGAAGTAATAGTATTACCATCAATAAAACACGAGATTGGTGCAGATGCCCTTGCCATGATGATCAAGACCGATTTCATGAATCAGCAGGAAATTTCACTTGTAACTGATTATGGAACCAATGCGGAAATGGCCTTAAAGATTGGAGATCGCATCATAACAGGCAGTGCTGCTGCAGGGCCTGCAATTGAAGGCCAGGGTATAGACTGTGGGATGCTGGCAAGTCCGGGTGCGATATCCAATGTGAATGAGGAGGATGGTGTATGGAGACTCACTGTGCTCAACGAGCGCATGGAAGAGAAAAAAGGATACCTGATAGATCCTGTAACAGGTGAGATCAGAGATGAAGGAGAAGTAAAGCCTAAAGGAATCACCGGAACCGGTGTCATTGCTGCGATCTCACTGGCAGTGAATACAGGAATTATAAAAAAATTACCTCACCTACCCAATGGAAAGCTGATACTTGGAGAAGATATTGTTCTAAGGGATAAGGATATTGAGGAAGCAGGTAAGGCAATAGGTGCAATAAGAGCTGCTCACCTTACATTGCTTGTGGAATCCGGAGTCAAATATGAGGATCTCAAGAACATGTATATGTCCGGTGCTTCAGGTACATATGTGGATGCAGATAAAGCCCGCAAAATAGGGCTTGTTCCAAATTTTTCGAAAAAGATAGTTCAGTTTGGAAATACTTCAATAGCACTTGCAAAGGATGTCTTACTTGGCACCTACGATCTAAATGAGATTATTGAGCTAGCAGAAAAGATAAAGGCAGATCATCTCATGATGGCCCTGAGTGAAACTTTCAAGAACATCTATTCATGCGAACTTGCATACTGGACAGAAGGTATGTCCGAAGAGATGTATAATAGCTTCTTTGAAATGTATGGTTTACCCAGCCTACCGGTTCCTATAGAAATTCCAGTGATTGAAAGAAGGGTAAAAAAAGATATTCAGGATGCAGGTTCAAACGGCATTGTCATAATGGATGATCTTGACATAATAATCGAAGAAGAAGCTATTGGGTGCATAAGGTGTCAGACGTGCAAATCTAATTGCCCAGAAAATGCCATAAGCAATGTTGACAAGAACGGAACTCTTTATACATGCTATATAGCTCATCGCTGTCTTGGAACAAGCTGCAAAAGGTGTGTCCGATCCTGCCCTGTTAAAGCTATTACTTACCGTAATATAAAAACCACAGGTATTCCTGCTGGAAAATTGATAGAGATCTGAAAATAACAGTATCTCTATAATCTTTTTTTCTTGACCATCTTATGATAGGATCCACAACTTTCTGTTCAAAAATGAGCATTTGTTTAAGTGAAAATCATATCTGAAACCGGCTCTGAGCGTAATATAATAATATCCTGCAGAACTTCTTCAATTATTTCTGCGTCTTCTATATTATCACCCATATCCAGTCATGTTAAACATAGATTTTTTTTCGTTTTGAGTGCTCTAAAATATATCTATTCCTTACTAATCCAGTTTTACCTATTTACAATTTATCAAAGATACTTAAAAAGTATAATCTAATATAGATATATATTAAGCAGTCATACTAAGCAATCTAATAAATGAAGGTTAAATAGCCCTACTACTGGATCACTGGGGATAAGAATGATAATTTATCTGGCAATACTTCTAATACTTGCAGCCCTCTCCAGCCGAATAGCATCAAAAATAGGCATACCTGGTTTGATCATCTTTCTGGGACTGGGAATGTTGTTTGGAAGTGAGGGATTAAACCTCATATATCTGGATGATCATGTGCTGGTTCAGCAAATAGCTATTGCAGCCCTTATAATTATTTTATTTGAAGGTGGTTTCAGTACTCAGAAGAAGCAGATAGAATTGAGTCTAGGACCTGCAGTTTCTCTGGCAACGGTGGGAGTAATTGTAACTGCCATATGTCTGGGAATATTATCTCATCTGATACTGGGCCTTGACATATATTCCTCAATCCTCATCGGGACAATTGTAGCGTCTACAGATGCAGCAGCTGTTTTATCCATGTTTCGCAATAAAAAAATTGAGCAAAGAACATCTTCTACACTGGAAATCGAGTCTGCATCCAATGATCCCGTAGCCATCCTTCTTACAATAACTATGATTGATCTGATCCTTGATACACTTGCAGCTCCTGCATTTCTTGTTTTGCATCTTATATGGCAGATCGGTGCAGGGTTTGGTGTTGGGATAATCATTGGAAAAGCCGGGCCCTATATGCTCAATAAACTAAAACTTGAAAGTGGTGGCTTCTATTATGTCCTGGCACTTGGACTCTGCTTCCTAAGCTACAGCTTAGCAGATGAAATTCATGCTAACGGATTTCTTGCAGTCTTCATGGCAGGTTTGATCATTGGAAATAAAGAATTTGTATATAAACAGGGAATACTGAGATTTCTTGAGGGGACCTCCACTTTCAGTCAGGTACTTTTATTTTTGATGCTTGGACTTCTAGTAATACCTTCCGAACTAATAGATCTGTGGAAGCCAGGAATAATTATTGCAGTCATACTGATGTTTGTTGCAAGGCCGGTTGCAGTGATAATATCTACCTTTTTCTGGAAATTCAGTTTGAACCAAATAGTGGTACTTTGCTGGGGAGGTATGAAAGGAGCTGTACCAATAGTTCTGGCAACATATCCAATGGTTGCAGGAGTGGATCCCGGAGGGTTTTATTTCAATATTGTTTTTTTCGTGGTTCTGCTGTCTGCGCTGATTCAGGGATCGACCATAGATATTGTTTCAAAGAAGCTGGGATTACTGACTGGCAGTTTTGAACAGTCTCCCCATTCAATGGAATTGATATCTCTTGAAAAATCAAGATGTGAATTATTGGAATTTGATGTAAGTCAGAACTCCCACTTAATAGACAAGCAAATAGAAAATATGAACCTTCCACCAAACAGTCTTATTACCGCTATTGTACGAAAAAACGATATAATTACTCCCAAAGGAAAAACATCAATACATGCAGGAGACCTTTTATTTATACTAACAAGGTATAAAGATAAAGAAAGGTTACTGCACTTGTTGCAGTCTGCAGAAAATAATGAAAAAAATGAACAAACTGAGGTTAAAAATTGATACGTTTTAAGAAAATGCAGAAATATTCAACAGATGTTGATCATAGCCCTGGGGATCAATAGCATTCAAGGTACAACCATTACAGGTTTTTTTGAATGCCAGACTACATTTTCTGCAACACTTCCCATAAGAAATTTTTTTATACCTGACATTCCCTTGGTTCCCATTACAATCAGATCAATGTCCTTTTGTTCTGAAAATTTCTTTTCTGCATAATTTATCAGCATCTCTGCAGGATTTCCTACAAGAATTACTTTCTCAACACTAACACCTTCATCAATGCCCCTTTTCTGGATATCTTCAACGATTTTTTCAGCCTCTTTTTTTAGATCTGAATCAACCTCCGTACCCCAAACCGAATGTATCACATGTACTGCAACTACAGAGGAACCTGTTGATCGGGCCAATCTGATTCCTGTATTTACAGCATTTTCAGAATTCTCCGATCCATCGGTAGCAATCAATATCTTCTTAAATGGAATTTCACGCATTTCTTCCATGCCATACCCCAGTATATTTTCAAATTATTTTTATGAACCCTGTATACAGTTTCTTGAAATGATAATTTATTTTTTTATTTTGCAATCAAGGCGAAAAACAATATGATCAGAATTTGTTCAGGATTAAAAATCTTACTGTATATAGCCACTGAACTCGTTTACCGGTATGGCAGTATAAGTTTGAGTCCTTATACTTCCACGGGATGCAAGTTCAACCACAGCTTTTGAGATTGCAGCTTCATCCCGTGCTTCAACAATATTTAGGAAATCGAACTTCCCAAGTATAAAGAACTGTTCCAGAACTTCAACACCCATTTCTTTTAGTTCCTGGTTAACTTCTTTAATTCTTTTTGGGTTTTTCTTTAACGTTTTTGCTCCATCATCCGTTAGTTTCGAAATTATAACATATTTTGTCATTGCTTTACCTCCACATCCTAAACACATTATCTATAATTGTAATCATATCTGTTGGGATTTATATTTTGCTACTATTATCAAAAGTATTAGTTATAGCAATAATTTATTCAATTTAGTTATCACCGGTCAGCATACATTGCAATCAGATATTTGCATAGCACCCATAAATTTAAATATCAGAGCAATTGACTAAAAATGTCTATATCAAATATAGAATTGGCGATAATTTTCACCAAAATAATTATATTACATCAGATTATGTCAGGAATATGAATATGTATAAAAGAATTTATGCAATTTTCAATATATGTGGAAACCTGATCATGTAGATCAAATGGACTCTAAATCCGTTCAGCCGGGTTAGATTCCCGGGGTTTCCGCCATAATCATATTAAATATTTTCCACAAATAACTTATTTACATGGAGACAGACAAAAAATGACAAGAAGGTCCCTTGAATCTCTGGTATCCGAAAAAGAAGTCTGGTTATCCAGAAAAGGTCTTCTTCATGAAATTAAAGATTACAGTGTTACACAGAGATATATTAATATCTATACTACCTGCGGGGAATCATTTTCTGTAAGAAACTCAAGAAGAGGGAGAGCTTCAAGGGTTTTAAGAAATAACAAATATAGGAAAATCTGTAAACATTGTAAAGTACCTGATGAAAAAATATCTAAATTCTTACAGAAGGCAAGTGTGGATTCTACTGCAAAAGTAAAAGTGGTTTCATCTACAAAACCATCTCAATCTAAGAAAGCGGTCCCTAAGGCTGTAAAAGCGAAAAAAAAGGGAACAGAAAACAGTAATGGATCTCTTATACAATCAAAAGTTAAAGATCAAGGGTCAGTCAATGCTATATCATCAGGACAGCCTCGATCAAAAATTCAGCCAACGGAAGAAAGAAATAATATTCCTGCATTCACACCCAGTCAGAAAAAAAGGCTCGAAGCACTCCTTATGCCTGAGGAAGTCATTCCTGATCCATCCGAAAATCTCAATTTCCAGGAACTTGAATCAAGTCTGGTCAACCGAAGAAAAAAAGATATTGTAAAAATCTATGAGGATGACAGAGAAAATCAATTGGGTAAAATTGAAAGAATCATAACTAAATTTTTTGTAGATAGAGGTTTTCTTGAGATTAAATCACCAATTCTGATACCTATTGAATATATTGAAAGGATGGGGATTACAGAAGATAAAGAATTGTTCGAACAGGTATTCAAGGTTGATAAAAACATGTGCCTTAGACCTATGCTGGCACCTGGACTGTACAATCACCTGAGAAAGTTTGATAAAGTTCTACCGGATCCTATAAGGATATTTGAAATTGGCCCCTGCTATAGAAAAGAATCTGACGGAAGCCAGCATCTGGAAGAGTTTACAATGCTGAATTTCTGCCAGATGGGATCGATGTGCACACGAAAGACCCTGGAAAATTTGATAGATGAATTACTGGAATTTATGGATATTGAATATGAAATCGTATCTGATAACTGCCATGTATATGGAGCTACTATTGATGTTCTTCACAAAGATATGGAACTTGCATCTGCTGTTGTTGGGCCAATTCCAAAAGATGCAGACTGGGGAATCACAAAACCATGGATCGGTGCTGGATTTGGTCTTGAACGTTTGCTCAAAGTCATGCATAATTATAAGAATATAAGACGTGCGAGCAGATCTGAGTCGTATTATAATGGCATAACTACAAATCTCTAAGGTGAATATTTTTGTTTGAAAAAATGGATTATGATGACTTGGATCGTTTCTTTGAAATGATAGTAAATGGCCATGAACTTTCGGATAAAGAGATCAAAAGCCTTCTTTCGATGGATCAGCCTGAAGATATTGAAAAATTATATTATCTATCTCGAAATATCAGAAACCATTTTTTTAGTAACAAAGTTTTTTTATATAGTTTTGTTTACTATTCAACATACTGCAAAAACAGATGTTCTTTTTGCTATTATAACAGTATTAACGATATCAACAGATACCGTCTGAGCATTGAGGATATTATCAATATCAGTCGACAGCTAAAAGATGAAGGAGTACACATGGTGGATCTGACCATGGGTGAAGATCCGTATTTTCACTCAGATCCTTCAAAACTTGTTGATCTTGTGAAACTTGTAAAAAATGAAATCCAGCTTCCAATAATGATATCTCCTGGTGTTATAGACAAAAATACTCTGAATGCTCTGCGAATAAATGGTGCTAATTTTTATGCACTGTATCAGGAAACTTATGATTCAGGTCTATATAAAGACCTTCGTGTTGGACAGTCATATCAGGACAGGATAGATACAAGAAACTACGCCAGAAAAATTGGATACTGTATCGAAGATGGAATTCTCACAGGAATTGAGGATAATCTGGATTCTACAATTATCTCCTTAAAAGGTCTGAAAAAAAGTGATCCTGATATGGTAAGAGCTATGACATTTGTTCCTCAGCCAGGAACACCTTTTGAAAATCAAATACAGAACTCAAGCCAGATGGAACTTAAAATAATAGCTATACTTCGATTGATGTTCCCTGATCGGTTGATACCTGCATCTCTTGATCTGGAAGGCATTGAAGGAATGATAAGCAGACTTAATGCTGGAGCAAATGTTGTAACTTCGATCATTCCCTCAGATTCAACCCTTGAAGGTGTTGTAAACTATGACAGAGATTTTGAAATAAGAAAAAGAGATGCAGTAAGTGTCATTAAAAAAATAAGAGAGATGGGGATGGTTCCTGCAGAACAATCTGATTTTAATAAAATTTTAGGGCTTTAGTATGAAAACAATTTGTCTTATTGGCGGCAAATTGCAGGGTTTTGAAGTAACCTATCTTGCAAAAAAAGCCGGGTACAGAACTGTTTTAATTGACAGAAATAAAGATGCCCTTATCAATAATTTTGTTGATGAATTTTACTGTTTTGATATAATTGAAAATTATGAAAATCTAATTGATATTTCAAAATGTGTAGATGCAATCATACCTTTAAATGAAAACCTTTCTACAATTAACTTCCTAAAATATATGAAACATGAACTTTCATGTCCATTACTTTTTGATTTCAATGCATATTTCCTGAGCAGAGATAAAAAAAGGTCCAAGGAATTTTTTAAAAAAATCGGAGTGCCCACACCTCTAGATAAACCCCTTGATCCGCCATTCTTTGTGAAGCCTTCCTGCGAAAGTAGCAGTGTTGGAACTGCTATAATATATGATATTCGTGAATTGGATCGCTTAGGCAATGACATGATTATTGAAGAATATGTTCCAGGAGACGTCATATCCCTTGAAGTTGTAGGTGATGGGGTTAATTTTACAGTTGCCCGGGAAACAAAAGTGCATATAGACGATACTAATGACTGTAATATGATAACCCCTTATAAGAATCATCCATATTTCAGGGATATTACATATGATCTTGCAAAGAACCTCAAATTAAAAGGAATAATGGATGTTGAAGCAATTATCAATGAAGATGGACTTAAAGTAATTGAAATAGATTCAAGATTCCCAAGTCAAACACCTATTGTTGTATTTCATTCATCTGGTATCAACCTCCTGGAACTTCTTTTTCAGGCTATCACAGAAACTGTCACAGAAATAAAAAAAGCTCCTGAAATGTCATATTGCATATTGGAGCATCTGATGGATAAAAACGGACAGGTTGTATCAATAGGCGAACAGCTATTATCCCATGGGAGCAATTATAATGAATACTATACGAGCAAAGGAATTGAAATATTTGAATGCTGTAGTAAAGAGAGAATGTTTACATTGATAACATGGGGACATGATGTTTCAGAGGCGGAGAATAATAGAAAAGAAGGTATTGAAATAATTGAAAAACGATGCAAATCATTGCAGGAGAAGAAAAATGGCACTTCTAACACCTGAAGATCTCGAAAACCTTTTAGATAAACTTGAATATAATGAAAAGGTCATAAAAAAAGTGACCGGTTTTGAAATAAAGCAAATATGTGAAGAGACATATGGTACATTTCCAGATTCTGAGGTTGTAGGAATTGTCCCGGTAACTTCTGGAAATGGAATTATTGACAACTTTACGGCTTCACTTGCTGCGATTGTGAATCATTTCGGACTGAAAGGATTCGTTACAGAGCATACTGACATATCCGGATATAATGAAGCTGTAAGCAGAAGAGCAGATATAATAATGATGGCAGACGACCATATTTTTATTGCACATAATCTGAAGAACGGAAAGATATCCACTAATCATGAATGTACAGGAATCATCTATTCCGAAATAGCAGCCAGATACCTGCATGCAGATTCAACTGATATACTTGTTATAGGGCTTGGAAGGGTTGGGTATGCCGGTGCCTCTCATCTTGCAAAAAAGGGATTTAACGTGTATGCATGCGATCCGAATATTGAATTCCTCGAAAAAGCAGTAAAGGAACTTGGGGTCAAGCCCTATGAAAGAAATAGTGGAAAGAAATTTTCAATGATCATGGAAGCAACCCCATGCAAGGATACAATATCTGAAGGAATGGTTTCAGATAGATGCCTGGTGTCCACTCCTGGAATTCCGTGTGGACTTCCGGAAAATATAGGTAAAAAATATAAAGTAGATATGGTAATGGAACCTCTTGTTATTGGAGTTGCTTCAATGCTCTACTCGGTATTTGATGAAACCGCAAAATTTAATGACTAGAGTGAGCATATGGAGTATTGACAATAAATATTATAGTTTTTAGAATATAAATATATTTAAAATAAAATAATTTGTGGGGAAATATAATTATGGTAGACAGAAGACGAAGAAGAAAAAGTTTTTTTGATGATTTCTTTGGTTCCGGATTTGAAGATTTTGAAAATATGATCGAAGAAATGATCGAAAAATTTGGAGTAGATGCAAATGAACTTTCACGACACCCCTTTGTCTATGGTTTTTCACTCACACAGAAACCAGGTGAAGAGCCGGAAATCAGAGAATTTGGAAATGTCCCTTCCTCCAAGCGTGGAAATGATACAGAAGGACATAAGGTGCGGATTGATGAACGAAAGCCCTTAATAGACGTACTTGAAACAGATAGCGACATACATGTGATCGCTGAGATGCCTGGTATAGAAAAAGAAGATATAAGTCTAAACGCAACCGATTCTTCAGTTGAACTCAAAGCATCACGTGGTGATAGAAAATATTCAGAGTACATAGATCTGCCTGCAAAGATCGATCCTGACACTGCAAAGGCAACTTACAAAAATGGTGTCCTAGAAATCATTTTCAAAAAATCAGCATCTCAAAAGAGCAAAACTATCGACATCGAATAAAATGGGATTTGATCCCATTATTTTTTAACAGCATAATAAACTCTTCTGGAAATAGATAACAAATGAACTTTTAAATCTTTAAAAAATGATTTATGGTGAATCAATCGAATTCAATGCTAATGTTTTCAACCTTTTTTACAAGAGATTTTGACATCATTCCCATTTCTAAATAACATGCATGAAGAACAGCACATGGTACCAGACATGTAGGAGTACATTCTGCTTCCTGGGCTTTCTGTGTTACATAATTATCCCTGAATCCAAAGATTTCAGATATTGGTACCTCCATGTGTGACATTTTCTGGATCTTTTTACATGGAGTCTTGATATTGATTTCTATGGTATCTCCTTTCATTTCTCCCTTTATTTTATGGACAAAGTCACACACATTTGAGTTAACGGTAAGTTCTGATGTCATGTCGCTATCATTCCTTCGTAAAGCTTTTTGATTTTATTAGTAATTATTAAATAGTAGATAAGTACCTATATACGTTTGATTTTACATCCCTATATACCTATCGTATGCAACAATTACTCTGTACCTAAGATGCAGAAAAACTTATTGAAACGTTTATCAGTTTAGATAAATAAATCACCATCTAAATATTTATAATTATAATACATTACAATAAGAGAAAAAGAATATATATCTTTAAAGGGATTAGGGATTCCATGGATCAATCGGTTGCAATTATACTGGCTATTTTTCTACCGTTCATATTTGCAATCCTGGTTCCATATGTAGAAAAAATTTTCAAACATCGTATTGGGTGGTATGCTTCTTTTACTGCCTTGCTGACCTTTATTCTTATAGCAACTGCTGCTCCAACAATTATTGCAGGGAAAACTGTACAGTATTCAGTCAAATGGCTTCCAAGTGTCGGAGTGGATTTTGGTATATATGTAGATGGCCTCAGTCTATTAATTGCGTTTCTAGCCTCTGGAATTGCAATTATGATAATGGCCTATTCCAATGAATACATGTCTCATAAAGAGGATCTTGCAGCATACTACAAGTATATCTTGCTTTTCATGGGATCCATGATTGGAATGGTTTTTTCTGCAAACACAATACAGCTATTCATATTCTGGGAGCTAACCAGTATTACTTCATTTCTTTTAATCGGATACTGGAAACATAAACCTCAATCAGTATATGGGGCAAAGAAATCACTTATTCTCTCAGCCGGTTGTGGTGGCCTAGTAATGTTTGTAGGCTTTTTGCTTCTCCGGTCTATAACCGGTACTTTTGATATTCCCACCATTATTTCAGATCCTTCAATGATTAGCACAATCCAGGGGCATGAATTATTTGTAATAACACTTGTCTTTATATTCATAGGCGCAGCAGCTAAATCTGCGCAGGGGCCTTTTTATATATGGCTGCCAAACGCAATGGAAGCTCCGACACCTGTTAGTGCCTTTTTGCATTCCGCCACCATGGTAAAAGCAGGTCTGTACCTGGTAGCCCGGGTCCACCCTATATTTTCAGGTACTGAAGCGTGGTTGATTCTAGTTGCAGGTACCGGGATGATCACAATGATAGGAGCTGGGTTTCTGGCTCTTCGTCAAACTGACATCAAAGGCTTACTTGCATATTCCACAATAAGCCAGCTGGCCTATATTATGACAATGTACGGATATACCACATACCAGGAGCCAGGTATAGGAGTGACTGCAGCAACCTTTCACTTATTAAACCATGCAACATTTAAAGCAACATTATTTTTGATGGTTGGTATTGTAGCCCATGAAGCAGCAACAAGGGACATCAGAAAACTCGGGGGCTTACGTCGCGAGATGCCATTCACATTTATTATTGCAACTATTGGAGCTCTTGCCATGGCCGGGGTTCCACCTCTTAATGGTTTTCTTAGTAAAGAGATGTTCTACGAGTCTTCTGTAGTGATGGGAAATACCCTTGGTACCCCTTACACATTTATCATACCAGCAGTAGCGGTACTGGGAGGAGTACTTACATTTGCTTATTCAATAAAAATAATTGATGGGATTTTTCTTGGAAAAAGACAGGATGACCATCTGCCAAAAAAAATACATGATCCATCTGCAGTTATGCTTGTTCCAACCGCAGCCCTTGCATTTTTAGTAGTTCTGTTTGGAGTATTCCCCTCAATTCCAGTAAACCTTATAATAGAACCAGCTGTAGCTGGGATCCTCTTAGAGACAGTGTCACTGAACGTTAAATTATGGCATGGTTTGACTCCGGAGCTTTTCATGACCGTAATTACATTCGTGCTGGGAATACTTCTATACACAAAATATGATGATATAGCCAGATGGCAGGATAGATTCAATGTAAGACACCCAAGGATCAGTATCAACTATTATTATGATAAAATAGTGGGCAATGCTACCTACAATGCTGGCCTATTTTCTAGTAAATTCCAGATAGGACCGGTTAAATATTATATGATCCCAATTCTTCTGCTGGCAATATTATCAATCCTGATCCCGATCACACTACTTTCTCTAGAAATGTTGCCGGTAACATTAAACTTTGAAATACCTCCTTATGAGCTGATCGTGTTCTTACTAATAATAATCACAGCTCTTCTAGCGGCAATATTGCCATCATATCTACCAGCTGTAATTGCGGTATCTGCAATGGGATTCCTGGTAGGAATTGTCTTCATATTCTTCCTGGCACCGGATCTTGCAATCACTCAAATACTTGTAGAAACACTTACTACAATCATATTTGTTCTTGTGATAGCAAAAGTACCACAGACATTCAAAGAGCACATCCCAAGGGGGACCCTAATAAGAGATATTTTAATTTCAGTAACTGTTGCTTCAACGGTTTTTATTATAATGCTTTATGCGGCCCAAGGAATTATACCACCATTTGAGTCGGTATCACACTACTTCCTGGAAAAAAGCGTCCTTCTGACGGGGGGGCACAATGTTGTTAATGTAATTCTTGTAGACTTTAGAAGTTTTGATACCCTTGGTGAAATTGCTGTGATATTCCTTGCTGCACTTGGCGTCTACAACCTGATACACAGCAGGGGGGAAAGAAAATGACAACACTCATTACCAGAACGATTACTAAAATATGCGTTCCACTGTGTGTATTTTTTTCTATTTCATTGCTACTTACAGGACATGACAAGCCAGGTGGCGGATTTATAGGAGGGGTCATGTTTGCAGCTTCAATTTCACTGCTATATATCTCATTTGGGCTGGAAGATTCAAAAAAATATTTTAATCCTGACTGGAGCCGTTATTTCAGCATTGGCCTTTTACTGGCTACCCTTGCAGGTCTTGGGTCGGTATTTGCAGGATATAATTTCTTCAGAAGTGCCTTCACATTTGTCAATATTCCACTAATAGGAGAACTGGAAATATCTTCGGCTATTGTATTTGATATAGGTGTGTATCTTGTAGTTATTGGTGGATTACTGTTCATTTTCAAAAAAGTTGGTGATGATCAATGAATATCTTCTTACTACTTACAATATCAATTGCTTTTGGAATTGGCACATTCCTGATCCTAAGAAGAGATATCATTAAGATGATCATTGGTATTGTGATTCTATCCCATTCAGTCCACATGATGATCGTAGCAATGGGAGCATTTGACGGAATAAAAGCGCCAATTATTGAAGGATCCCCTGATAAAGAATCAGGAATTATTTTCCAGGATTCTCTGGCCGAAGGAATTCTTGCACCTGTGGTTCCTCACACAACAGAAGTATTGCATATGGACCCTCTTGTCCAGGCTATTGTGCTAACAGCTATTGTGATTAATCTGGCAATAACAGCGTTTCTGTTAATACTTGCATACCGGATATATGAAGAATATGGAACTATGGACGCTGACGAATTGCGGAGGCTAAGGGGATGAATTTTCTGGATCATGTAGTAGTATTATTGATAGCCATTCCCATTTTAGTGGCAGCTCTAATGGTTATAATAAGACCATTTCCTAATATCCAGAAATGGCTGAACCTGACAGTTTCAATTGTGCTCTTTATCCTAAGTGTTCACCTCTTCATGCAAGTATGGAATAACGGAATAATTGTTTACGATCTGGGAAATTGGGGTAAATATGGGATTATTCTGGTAGCAGATCTCCTCAGCTCAGGTATGGTTGCACTAAGTTCAGTAATTACATTTCTTGCATTATTGTTTTCCATTGATTACATAGAAAAAAAATCACTCAATTCAACATATCATTCCCTGTTCAATCTGCTGGTAGCAGGGCTGAATGGTACATTTCTTACAGGCGACCTGTTCAATCTATTTGTATTCTTCGAAATACTGCTCATAGCCTCATGCGGTCTGCTGATCGCAAATGAAAAACTTGAGATCACGCCCAGCTCCCATAAAATGGAAGCGGTATACAAATATCTTGTATTGAACATAGTAGCCACCCTGTTCATGCTAATTGCAATTGCTTCCCTATACGCTACTGTAGGTACTCTTAACATGGCAGACATGGCAGCTAAAATAGCCCTGATGAATGAAGAAGGAACACTTCCATGGCACTTAATTCCAACAGCGTTATTATTTATGGTGGTCTTTGGAAATAAAGCTGCCATTTTTCCACTTCATTTCTGGCTCCCTGATGCTCATCCAACAGCACCATCCCCGGTTAGTGCGATATTGAGCGGGATACTCATAAAAGTGGGAGCATATGGGTTTATAAGATTCTATTATCTGATATTTGAAGGAAACCTTTCGGTTTTTCAGCCCATAATAATATTCCTGGGTCTTGCAACAATTATTATAGGTTCAGTATCTGCAGTGGGACAGGATGATATTAAAAAAGTACTGGCATATCACAGTATAGGCCAGATAGGATATGTATTCATCGGGATTGGTATGGGAACTGCATATGCTCTTGCAGCATCGATAGTATACCTGATGAACCACGCAATCTCAAAGTCAATGCTTTTTCTGGTTTCAGGATGTATCGTTCATAAGATTGGAACGCGTGACATGAGAAAAATAGGTGGACTATCAAGTAGTGAACCATTTCTTGGACTAATGTTTCTTATAGGAATTATGTCAATTGCAGGCTTGCCTCCAACGTCAGGCTTTATCGCAAAGTTTGTACTATTTGATGCAGGAATAGACGGAAAATTCTATATACCAGTACTGATTGCAGTAATATTTTCACTGTTCACACTTTTTTCCATGTTCAAATCGTGGCAGAGAATATTCTGGGGGGAAATAAAGGATAATGTTTTTGATGATACACATATCCATGAAAATTCGCATATGATGCTGCTCACCCTGGTCATAATGGCGATTATTATACTTGCTATAGGATTGTATGCAGAACCAATACTTGCAATTACAATCGAAACCGCAAATCAAATCCTTGATCCTCAGGCTTATATAGATGCGGTGCTTGAAGTGGAGGTAAGATAATAATGAAAAGATACTTATTATTCTCCATAGCATTTGGCGCTCTCTGGTGCGGTGTTCATGGTATTGTTGACCTGAGCAATTTCTTGTTTGGGATGTTTCTGGGATTTTTTGTAATTGTGGCACTTAAAAGCCTTTATAATTTTGATGAAGAGATTTCATTCATTAGTGTTTTGGCCAGAATACCCAGTAAAATCAAATTTGGCATGGTTCTGGTAATAGAGATACTAAAGGCAAATATAATACTTGCAAAAATCGTATTAAGTCCAAAGCTTAACATAAAACCAGGGACAATCGAATATCCCCTTGACGTAAAAAGTGATACTGGAATTACAGTAATAGCCAATACTATCTCATTGACCCCTGGAACAATCACACTGGATGTATCAGAAGACAGGTCTATGCTGTACATACACACCATAAATGTTGAGGATCCAGATGAAATGAGGGAAAATATAAAGAATAAGCTTGAAAAATATGTGGTGGAGGCTTTCGAATGAGCTCAATCTTATTAAATTTTGCACTTACCTTCATGGCTTTTGCACTTGTCCCATGTATTTATAGAATCATTCGTGGCCCTACAATACCAGATAGAGTTGTTGCCCTGGATGCCATGGCAATGGTTATCGTTGTTATGCTGGGTGTTTTCTCCTATGTAAGGGATTCGGTGTATTTCATGGATGCAGCACTGGTTCTTGCAATCATTGCTTTTGTTGGAACAATTGCAATTGCAAAATATATTGACAAGGGTGTGGTATTCTGATAATTCCTGAATCATCGATCAACCTTCTCAGTGATGCAATTCTGATTATGGGTCTTTTTTTTGTGTTCCTTGGTATGGTAGGGCTTCTGAGGATGCCTGATGTGTACAATCGTCTACATACAACTACCAAGATAGGTACCCTTGGTGCCTTTGGAGTAATGATCAGCCTCTTTGTCAGAGTTGGTCTTGAGCCCATAGGCATTAAAGCTCTTACTCTTGGCCTCTTTCTTATGCTTACCGCACCCATTGCAGCCCATATGATCGGGAGGGCAGCATTCCATCATGGAATTTCCGTAAGCTACGGAGAGAGAGTCATAGATGATTATAAAGATGCATGTGAAAGTGAAGAATGTACAGAATCTGAAAAGTAAACAATAACTGTTACAATACAGGTCCACATTTATGATTGTACAATAATATAGTAGTTGTATTATAGCCGTACATATCCTATCTAAGGATTCAGAATAGAGTTTAAAAATCCAATTTAGATTTCAATTATATAGAACTATTTTCGTGAGCGGGTTGGGGAGTGGGGGTAAATTTGGGAGTGGGGTTTAAAAAAGAGTAACCCGCTCACGTTAGAATCACCAACGTAGTTATATTATATAAAGTTTACTTAATTCTACATAATTAATCAGATTTTTTTCTTAGTATTAATATAAGTTATTTCTGGTAATTTTAAAGAGAAGTGTTTGGGGACAGCCATAATTTAAAATATCACTTTATGCAATATCATTGCTAATCAAATTGGACAGCACAAATGATCAAAGAAATGATACACAAAAAACACACTCGTATTTTTAATGTGAACAACAATCAATTTGAACAAACAATTGAAGCAGCTTCACAGATTATTAAAGATGCAGGCACCGTTGCATTTCCAACTGAAACAGTGTACGGACTGGGAGCAAATGCGCTAGATCCTGTGGCAGTGAACAAAATATTCAGGGCAAAGGGCAGACCCGCGGATAATCCATTAATAGTTCATATTGCCACAAAAAAACAGCTTTTTGAGATAGCAAAAAATATACCTACAGAAGCTTTAGATCTTATCGATACCTTCTGGCCCGGTCCGCTTACAATAATTCTAAACCGTAGAAGATGTGTACCCAATATTACCACCGGTGGACTGGATACTGTTGCTGTAAGAATGCCATCTAACAGAATAGCAATTGAATTAATTAAAAGAGCAAATACTCCCATCGCAGCTCCCAGCGCAAACATTTCCGGAAGACCCAGTCCCACCAATGCACAGCATGTAATTGCAGATATGGAAGGAAAGATTGATGCAATAATCGATGGTGGTAGCGTTGAGATAGGAATTGAATCGACTGTGCTTGACCTTACATCTATAAAGCCAACAATATTAAGACCTGGAGAAATTGGAATTGCAGACCTTAAAGAGCATATGAAAGATATTGTAATTGGATATACAGATAATCAAACTGACAGGGCAGATAAAGTAAAATCACCTGGAATGAAATATACTCATTATTCTCCAAAGGCAAAGTTAATTCTGATTGAAAGTAAAAGCAATGATAGATCAATATCACAGGAAATTGAAAAACTATATTCAGAAATGAACGATTGTGGCATAAAAATAGGTCTTTTACTGACGGAAGAAAACGCTAAATTTATTTTAGATGGAAAAATGCCGGAATACATATTTTCCCTTGGAAAAAAAAATGAGCCTGAGCAGGCTGCAAGAAATCTATTCATGGGTCTTAGGCATCTTGATAATCATGATGTTGATATTATCATAGTTGATGGACAGATAAAGAATGAGGGGATTGGCATAGCAGTAATGAACCGGATGAAAAAGGCAGCAAACGAGCATATTTTGGTTTAGGGTGAAACATATGAAAAACAATAAGAAAAACAACCTTGTTGAAAGGCAGAGATATCAAACATTGCTTAAAAGAAACCGAAAGATCAGTCAGGTAAATATATTTATTATTGGTTCTGCCCTTGTAGCACATTACGCAGGTTATGAAAACATCGCATCTCCGCTCCTCTGGCTGGGTATTATACTGCTGATCTACACGATTGGGTCAAATCTGCTAATAAGGCATAAGATAAAAAAAATGAGATAATTTTGAAAAGGTTTTTTGAGGATGTTTCTTTAAAATATCTTAATTTAAACAATCTATAATGCCTTGTCAGATATGAGTCATATAAGCTCATATCCAGCTTTATACCAGGCAGTTGTGCCACCCAGTAGATTATAGACATTTTTATATTTTTTTCTTTTAAGTATTGATGCTGCAAGACTGGATCTTTTCCCTGTGCTGCAATATACTACGATCGTTTTATTATGTGAAATATCTAATTCAGTACTTTCAAGATCCCCTACATATATGTGTCTTGCTCCTCTGATGTGACCTAGCTCCCATTCATTGTCATCCCTGACATCAAGTACTTCAATATCTTCATTACTGTCAATTTTACTCTTAAGATCGTCTACGGTTAAAACTGAAATACTTTCAACCGGTAAATTATCCAGATACCATGACTCTATTCCACCTTTAAGATAGCCTTCTATATTATCATACCCCAGTCTGAAAAGATATTTTACCGCTTTAGTTAAACAATTATATCCATCATATGTAACAAGAATCACGTTATCATTATGCGAAATAATCCATCCTCCAAAAGATGCTAGGCCATCAAGCCATATATTATATGATCCTTTAATGTGAGCTGTTGAAAAATCCTCAGGTGTGCGTGTATCTATCAGTACATGAGATTGCTGACTAAATCTTTTTTTAAGTTCAGTTGCCGACAATGGAGAAAGAGATGGTGGATGTTTAGATCCATGAAATCCAGATAAATTATATATTTCCATCTGTTTGAAATATGGTGGATACCTGTGTTTTTCCTTCATTTTCATCTGTATGAATTCATTTTTTGTAGATACCTGAAGAGAAGGATTATTTTTTTTCTCAAACCCAAGTGTTGTATGCTCCATAGAATTTATGTTTCCTCCGCATACTGATCCTGCACCATGAGCCGGGCACATGATCACACCATCACCAAGCGGGAGTATCTTATTAAAGATACTATCATACATCATTGAAGAAAGTCTATACTCATGTTTATCTCCATAAAGATCAATTCTTCCAGTATCACCTGCAAAGATAAGGTCTCCTGTAAACACCATAATCGCTTCATCAGAAAGTGAAGGGATTGATACTATGTAGGAAATACTTTCATCAGTGTGCCCTGGTGTTTCTAATGCATTTATTTTTAAGTGTCCCAGATAAAATTCATCATTATCACTCAGACCAGTACCATATTCAAAATTAAGATTCGACCCATGATATATTCCTGCACCCGTTAATTTTGAAAGGCTCTGTGACCCTATTACATAATCTTCATTTCTGTGAGTTTCAAATATATACTTCAATTTCAGCTCATTTCTGGCCAGGTGATTCAGATATACACCAAAATCACGACGTGGATCAATTACAGCTGCTTCTCCATCGGACTCAATAATATATGAATTATGGGCTATTCCTTTTGATCTTATGCATTTTACTTTCATTTTATCTTCCCCCTGAATAAATGAATCAGAAAATTTGGATCAGAAATTATGTATGAAAGTGTGATTCAAACAGAGATATACTTTTTGTGAAATAGAATCATTTTATTATGTGATTCTACAATATAGCGTTAAAATCATCTGCTTATAGATAGAATCAGATAATTGCACCAACTTAATAAATAAATATATATCATTAATTACTTATATTATGAACTGAAATTAAAAGAAGAAGTAAATAAAGTGTTTTAGCAAAAATAATTAATAAAAAAGTTTATTTTTAGATTTACACATTTAATTGAGTTTTGAATATACTGAAAACAAAGATACATAATCTTACAATTTTGAAAATATTTATTCAGTAAACACAAGGTTAATAATCGGATAATCCAAATTAGCCATTAAATAACCCTTAAAAAAGTGATCATATTATGGTACAATATACAGAAAATCAGAAAAGTATTGCAGAAAAAATAGATACAGATACTGTTATTTCCAACTGGAAAAACTGGAAGTGGCAGCTAAAACATTCAATTCAGGACATTGACACATTTGAACACTTACTTGATATTAAGTTCCCACCAGAAGAAAGAAAAGAACTGGAAAAAACACTAGCTAAATTTCCATTATCAGTTACACCATATTATCTTTCTTTGATTGAAGCCGAAGATTACAAAAATGACCCTATATTTCTTCAGGCATTCCCTTCACCAAGTGAATTAATACTGAACAAGTGTGAAATGAATGACCCACTTTCAGAAGACGAGGATAGTCCTGTACCGGGTATCACTCACAGGTATCCCGACCGAGTGTTGTTTCACATAAGTAACACATGCTCCATGTATTGCCGGCATTGCACAAGAAAGCGAAAAGTAGGGGACAGAGATTCAATCCCGCAAAAGGACGAGATCGTTGAGGGGTTAAAGTACATACATAGCCATCCGGAAGTAAGAGATGTTCTGCTTTCAGGTGGAGATCCTTTAATGCTCTCAGACGATTATCTTGACTGGATACTCACTGAATTAGATCAGATCCCACATGTGGAAGTTGTCAGAATAGGTACCAGAATGCCTGTTGTACTACCCTACAGAATTACGGACAATCTTGTCAATATGCTTAAGAAGCATCATCCAATCTGGTTAAATACACATTTCAATCATCCACGTGAAATAACCACATCCTCTAAACAGGCACTGCGCAGACTTGCAGATGCAGGAATACCACTGGGTAACCAGACGGTCCTTCTTGCAGGAATCAATGACTGTCATCGGATCATAAAGAGTTTGATACACAAACTGGTACATAACAGAGTAAGACCTTACTATCTATATCAGTGTGATATGTCTGAAGGTCTGGCTCACTTTCGTACACCTGTAGGAAAAGGCATTGAAATTATGGAAAACCTCATAGGACATACCAGTGGTTTCTCAATTCCAACCTATGTAATAGACGCTCCTGGCGGCGGTGGAAAAATACCGGTAATGCCAAATTATATGGTTTCATGGTCCACGAATAAAGTGATATTGAGAAATTATGAAGGGGTTATCACTTCTTATAAGGAACCTGATTCCTATGAAGCAATATTCTGTGACCGCAATTGTGATGACTGCAAACTTCAGTTAAAACTTGATGATGCCCAGGAGTATAAAGCAATAGGAATTTCCAAATTACTTTCAGACCATGATGAACTGGTAAGCCTTGTTCCTGAAGATACTGACAGGATGGAGAGACGAAATGGAGAATGATACGGTCACAACAGTAGGAAAATCCATTATCCAGCATGGTAAATTCAATGATCGGATCTACCTGATGAAACTGGATAAGAGCGACAATCCTGAAATATTGGATTACATGGATGAGCTTGCTTTAAAGAAAAAATATTCAAAAATATTTGCCAAAGTTCCAGAGTATGCAAAAAAAGATTTTCTTGAACATGGATATACAGTAGAAGCTCATATTCCCGGGTTCTTTAACAGTAAAAAAGATGTTTATTTTCTGGGAAAGTATTTTTCAGAAGACAGAAAAAATGACAGTAATTCTGAATTGGATGAAAAGGTGCTTAAAACCGCAATTTCAAAATCAAATGAGTCATTCAGTGAAAAACATGCTGATAACTTCAGTTACAGGATATGCACTGAAAAAGATATTCCAGACATTGTGAATGTTTACAAAAAAGTCTTTGAAACCTATCCATTTCCAATACATGATCCTGCATATATCAAAAAAACAATGAACATGAATGTAATCTATTTTGCTTTTTTTGACAGGGATAAAATAGTTTCACTGTCTTCTGCTGAAATAGATCCAGATTCATGCAATTCAGAAATGACAGATTTTGCCACACTTCCAGAATACAGAAGACTTGGACTTTCAGGTTTCCTTCTTAATATAATGGAAAAAGAAATGAAAAAAATGGATATAACGACAGTCTATACCATTGCAAGAGCATGTTCATATGGAATAAACATAGTATTTTCAAAATCAGGATACACTTACAGTGGTAAACTTATCAATAATACAAATATTGCAGGAAGTTTTGAAAGTATGAATGTATGGTATAAGCATCTTATATAATTCATATTCCAATTTTTCAATTTTTGTGCATATAAGAAGGCTTAATTAGATCTTTATACTACATTCCACACAGCAGAAAATCATATATTTACATTTCCTGACTTACAATTGAAATATTTTTCCAGTACATCAATCTTTAAGGAGCAATATATAATGGGCAAAAAAGTTGTGGGTGAGCTAACGGATACTTATTTTAACTGGCTTGAATCAAAGGTAAAAAGAGAAATTGAAGTTGCAAACCGTGCCCGCTCTAATGGCAAGGATCCAAAGCCACATGTAGAGATCCCTCTGGCCAAGGATCTTGCAGATCGTGTTGAAAACCTTATTGGTGTACCTGGTGTTGCAGACAGGATCCGTCAGCTGGAAGAGACGATGTCCAGGGAAGAAGCTGCCCTTGCCATTGGAAAAGAAATTGCTGAAAACAGGATAACAACCTTTGATTCAAGGGTTGAAGCCGTTGAGAATGCTATCAGAGTCTCTGTTGCAATGCTGACTGAAGGAGTTGTTGCCGCGCCCATTGAAGGTATTGACAGAGTTGACATAAAGAAAAACGACGATGGATCTGAATATATCAGTATATATTATGCAGGTCCTATAAGAAGTGCAGGCGGTACTGCCCAGGCACTTTCAGTTCTGGTTGGGGATTATGTGAGACGGGGTATAAATATTGATAAATACAAGCCCCGAAAAGAAGAAGTTGAAAGGTATATTGAAGAAATCATAATTTACAAAAATGTTGCAAGTCTTCAATACATGCCCTCAGAAGATGAAATGAGACTAATAGTTGAAAATTGTCCGATATGTATTGACGGAGAACCCACAGAACAGGCTGAAGTAGAAGGTTACAGGGAACTTGAAAGAATACCTACAAACCGTGTACGTGGAGGAATGGCTCTTGTTCTTGCAGAGGGTCTGGCACTGAAAGCTCCGAAAGTGCAGAAACATGTCAAAAAGCTCAATATTGATGAATGGGAATGGCTGGATACTTTAATTTCAGGTACAGGTAGTGGAAAGAGTGATAGTACCAGTAATGATTCAAAAATAAAACCAAGTGAAAAATATCTTCGAGATCTTATAGCCGGAAGACCAGTCCTATCCTATCCTTCAAGACCTGGGGGATTCAGACTGCGATATGGTCGATCAAGAAACACATCTTTTGCTGCAATCGGGATCAATCCTGCCAGCATGGTACTGATGGATGAATTCATTGTTACAGGTACCCAGCTGAAAACTGAGCGCCCAGGTAAAGCAGCAGGTGTGGCTCCTGTAGATACAATCGAAGGGCCCACTGTGAGACTTAAGTCAGGGGACTTTTTGAGAGTAGATGATGAAAAAGGTGCACGTGCCATACAGTCACAGGTGGATTGTATCGTGGATATTGGTGAGATTCTAATAAATTATGGAGACTTTCTTGAAAATAATCATCCACTTGTTCCATCTTCGTTCTGTTTTGAATGGTGGGTTCAGGAATGCAGGGAGATGTGCCCTGAAAATATTATCTCTGAAGAAGAGTTGATCGATCCGGATCAGAGTACTGTGCTTCAACTGTCAAATACTCATAATGTTCCTCTTCATCCAAAATTCACATACCTATGGCATGATATTGAAATTGAAGAGCTTGGAATACTGGCCACATTTATCTCAGAAAATGGTAGGCTGGATGCCGAGCAACAGGAACTGGTATTGCCCAGGAATGATAATTCCCTTAAAATTAAGGCAATACTTGAAAAATTACTGGTACTCCATAAAGTACATGGTTCCACAATTGTGATCAAAGAGCCCCTTCCATTGATATATTCTCTAGGACTTGATGATAACCTGAAACTCAAATGGGAACTGTCAATTCTGGAAAGTATCAATGAAACATTATCTGTTGTTAACTTAATAAGCGGAATGAAAATATTTGCCCGTGCCCCGTTTCGTATTGGGGCCAGAATGGGCAGACCGGAGAAATCCAATCGAAGAAAAATGTCTCCGGCTCCACATGTACTGTTCCCTATTGCAGAATTTGGAGGAAATAAAAGAGATCTGAATGCAGCCTCATGTTTTACAGAATCCATGAACAGCAAGGTAGGGGAGATTGCTGTTGAGGTTGGAAATCGAGTATGTCCTGCCTGTTCAATGGAAACACATGAGTGCAGATGTGAGTGTGGAGAATTTACTGTCCCCAGACTGTACTGCCAGCGATGCAAAATATCTGTGAATGTAGATAAATGCCCAAGGTGTGGAAGTTATGCCACATCCACTGATGCTAGAAATATTGATTTTAAATCTATATATATGAAAGCTTTTGAAAACCTGGGAGAGAGAAACTGTCTCGATTCATTCAAAGGTGTCAAGAAACTTATGTCTAAACATATGACACCAGAGTCCCTTGAAAAAGGAATACTGCGTGCCAAATATGACCTCTTCACCTTCAAGGATGGGACCATTCGCTATGATATGTCAGATATTCCTCTGACACATATAAGGCCATCAGAAATTGGAGTATCTGTTGAGAAAATGCAGGAAATGGGATATTCCGAAGACATCCATGAAAAACCACTGGTAAATGAAAATCAGGTATTGCAGCTTAAAGTGCAGGACCTGGTAATATCATATGATGCAGCAGAATATCTTCTAAGAACTACCAGATATATTGATGAACTGCTCACAAAGCATTATAAGTGCGAACCATATTACCAGGCTAATTCGATAGAGGATCTTGTAGGTTCAATGATGATTGGCCTGGCTCCTCATACATCTGCAGGTGTTCTTGGAAGGCTTATCGGGTTTACAAAAGCAGCTGTCGGCTTTGCTCATCCATATTTCCATGCTGCTAAAAGGAGAAACTGTGATGGAGATGAAGACTGCGTAATGCTGCTTATGGATGGATTGCTGAATTTTTCCTATGAATACCTTCCAAACAAGCGTGGTGGTAAAATGGATGCTCCACTTGTACTTACTACCCGAATTGATCCAAATGAGGTTGATAAAGAGGCACACAATATCGATGTCTGTGAAAGGTATCCGTTAGAATTCTACAGGGCAACTGAAAAATATCTAAACCCTAAAGATCTGGAAGAAATCATGGATATCGTAAGCAACCGCCTTGGTACAACGCAGCAGTATGAAAATTTTATGTATACACATGATACCTCTGATATTGCAGGCGGGCCTGTTAGAAGTGCCTACAAGACACTTGGTACGATGATTGAAAAGATCAATGCACAGCTTACACTTGCAGATAAGATCAGAGCTGTGGATGCATCAGATGTTGCTGAAAGAGTACTTGTGTCCCACTTTCTACCGGACATGTATGGAAACCTGAGAGCTTTTTCCAGACAGGGTACACGCTGTGTTAAATGCGGTGCCAAATTCAGAAGACCTCCACTTACTGGGAAATGTACAAGATGCGGGGGAAAGGTGATCCTCACGGTGCATGAAGGTTCAGTTAAAAAATATCTTGATATATCCCTTAAGGTCTCGGAAAAATATAATGTGTCCAGTTATACCAGACAGCGACTTGAACTTATAGGTCTGGATATCAAGTCATTATTTGAAAATGATCAATCAAAGCAGATGGGTCTATCAGATTTTATGTAATTTAGGTACCTCTATTATGTACCTATAGCATTGATTTGCTCGATGAGTTCAGTAAGTTGTTCAATTTCAAACTCAAGAACCTCATCCAGGCTCATACTGATCGACATCTCACCATCATAAGTAAGGGTATCCGGTCCTCTTCTAACCAGTCGATCTACACCATCACTGCAGAGAACTTCTTTTACTTCAGGATCATGAACAAAGGAGCGACCAGGAATTATAACAGTTTCTCTGATCTGAGATAGATCAATATTTTTGAAATCATCAATCGTAATCAGACAGCCAATATCTTTTGGCACTGGAACAACATTCACAGAACCTCCAAGACTCTCAAATATCTGATTCAGGCGCGGAGCACCTACACATCCACTTATAACAGTGGCCTCTTTAGTTACAGCCGGCAACCTTGCAAGAGCATCAGCATTATTTCTTATTGCAAAGGGCGATCCTGTGACCGGATCTTCGAGCGGTGTTGCAGAAATTCTAATGCTATGTTTTTCATTGCATTCATGCACAAGATCAATAAATTCATTAATGGTATGTGGATAAATTCCGGGAAGCAGGGGTGAATTACCAAGTATAAGGCCCTGTTCAGATGAGTTGGCAAAACGCATCAGTATAGCTCCCTTTGCACCCATATCTTCCAGATCATTTAGAGTATTTTCAAGAACCACTCCATCATTTACACCCGGTATTACAACAATTGCAGCATAAACATCGCAATTACTGCAAAATTCACGCAGTGCTCTGAGTGAAACATCTGGGTATTGATCATTCATATATTCTTTCCGAATATCAGGATCTGTAGAAAAAACGGTATAAGATACTTCCTTAACCCCGTTTTCAAGGAGAATCCCGGCTTCATCTCCCCTGGTAAAACCTTTTCCACTTGTGTATCCCAGATGTATTGGTGCATTATAATTTGATAGATGATTTACCAGTTCAATCAGGCCAGGATAACAACTTACATCGCCTCCTCCACTTATTGTGATCTTATCAATGTTATCAGGACCAAAGTGAGCCTTCTGGTTGACCTGCTGAATCACATATTGGGGATGGTTGAATCCAGAGTATGATTCCCTGACACTTCTTGTACAATAATCACAGCCCTTTTGGAATGGGAAACAGTTCTTACAGCCAAAAGGAGAGACATCCTTTACATTCTTAAAATAGCAGTATTTACAAAAACCCTGACAGTCAATACCAGGACTTCCTCCAATATCAGCAACGATCTCCATGTGCCTGAAAGTTGTTACTGCCTCTATATAAGTGTTTATGCAGAGAAGTCGGTGGCTGGGTGTATTGATGCTTCGAATGAAAATATTTCATTTCGAGTACATGTATAATTGAGGCTATTGAAAATAGATATTTAAGAAAAATCATCATTTTTAGCGAAAATGTTATATTCCAGAAATACTACTATGTGTTACAAAAGTGCGTTGATGGTCTAGTGGCTATGACTGGGGCCTTCCAAGCCCTAAACCCGGGTTCGAATCCCGGTCGACGCACCATTTAATTCTAATAACAACTTTTCTGATCTCATATTTTGATCTGGGTTTTTATCTGATCTATGAATTGATATCTGACACTTTAAGCATCAATCATACTGACTATTATAAATTCTGTTGCTTATCATGTGCACACAAAACCCATTGCTTAATAGTATAGATGTCACAATAAATTAATTCATGAGATCAGATTATTATATATCATTATTCATTTTTCGAAGAGACCTTCGCATTGATGATAATACTGCATTGATCAATGCTCTTGAACAGTCAGATGCAGTAATTCCCTGCTTTATTTTTGATCCGGCACAGATAAAGAACAATGAATACTTCAGCAAAAGTGCTTTTCAGTTTATGATAGAATCACTCAGGGATCTGAAACAGCAGTTCGATAAGAGAAATTCACATTTATACCTATTTTACGGAGATAGTACAGATGTTATCCGTAACCTGAAGCATGAAGTTGATCCTGAAGCAGTGTTTTTGAATAAGGATTACACACCATTCAGCAAAAAGCGTGATTCAGCCATAAAACAGATATCCACCGAATATGGCATGGATTTTATAGATTTCCATGATCTGCTTTTGACCAGTCCTGATGAAATAAGTACAGATCAGGGAAAGCCCTATTCTGTGTACACTCCATTCTTCAGGAAAGCCTCAAAGGTCGCAGTTCATATTCCTGAAGCCGTTCATCAAAATAATTATTACACTTCGGGTCTGAGTACTGATAAAGATGATCTACTCCCCAAAATGGAGCATGAATACGGATTTCATTCTTCTGTGGGAGGTGGCAGGGATAATGCACTGGCGATACTTGCAGATCTGTCAAAATTTGCAGATTATGAAATGGATAGGAATTATCCCTCCAAGGAGACAACCCGCTTATCAGCACACAATAAGTTTGGAACTGTTTCAATAAGGGAAGTATATCATTCTATTGCATCAGAACTTGGACCTGATCACCCTCTTATTGGCCAGCTGTACTGGCGGGATTTTTTTACACATGCTGCCTATCATAATTCTTTTGTTTTTGGAAAGTCCCTCAGGGAAAAATTTGAGAATATAGAATGGAGTTCAGATAACGAGGCACTCAGTCGCTGGTGTGCTGGAAATACAGGCTTTCCCATCATTGATGCAGGTATGCGCCAGCTCAATATTACCGGATATATGCACAACAGGATAAGAATGATTACTGCCTCATTTCTGGTAAAAGACCTTCATATTGACTGGAAATGGGGTGAAAAATATTTTGCCCAGAAACTTGTTGATTATGACCCCTGCGTGAATAACGGAAACTGGCAATGGGCTGCATCCACAGGATATGATTCACAGCCATATTTTAGAATGTTTAATCCATGGAGCCAGCAGAAAAAGTATGATCCAGAATGCATCTATATCAAAGAATGGGTTCAGGAACTGAATGAACTTGACCCTGTCAGCATACACAATCTGGAAACCAGAAGACCGCCGGAAAAAATTAACTACCCATTGCCTATGGTCGACCACAGTAAAGAGAGACAAATAACCCTTGAGATGTACAGATCACTATAGCCAGACAACATTGCATATCACAGTATAATAAAAACAATATTCGCAATATTAATATATCAGAGCCATGTTTTATCACTGAGCCTTCAAAACAACCTATTCAAACAGCGGGGGTTGCCCAGCCAGGTCAAAGGCGCAGGGCTTAGGACCCTGTCTCGTAGGAGTTCGTGCGTTCGAATCGCACCCCCCGCATTATTTTTCGGGGTAATAGGTATCTTAAAAAAAGTTCAAATAATCGACAATGAGAATTTAACTTAAGTGCTGTCAACTTAAAGTTTTAGTTCACATTAACCAATATTATTTGGTTAAATTTCTCGTAGCTTTCCTAAAATTATTAATTTTATTCCTATCTTGATACCAAAAATCATAATCAGTTCTTGATGCTATAATAATAAATATCCACACTAAACCAACAAAAAGAAAAATAAATGGATATAATGTCCATTGGTTGAAATCTATTACATCAAAGGAGAATCCAAAAACCAATAAAATTGTATTTATCCACAAAACTTGCTGATAAACCATTGGTCTAATGTCTTTTTTTCCTTTTATTTTAGAAAAAGTATAGATTTTCCCATTTAACAACTTTGTGCCAAAAGGAAACTTCCAATTGATTCCTGTAACAGTACATGAATCTTCCAACAAGTGTAAAAATTGACCAAACAATAATCCTATGAATATGAGTAAAACCATAATTAAGTTTATACCCTGAAAGATAAAGAAACCAAAAAGAGCAGATATTAGAGTTAATATCAAAGAACTTAGGAATATTCCTATCGGAGCATGCATAATCCCTCTATGCCTATTGTTTACTTCATGCTCTAAATTTAGATCATACTTTAAACTGAGACTTCTAAAAGCGAAAATAACGGCTTTTTGTAAAGGGAGCATGATATCATAGATCAGTTTGAAGTCATAATATAATTTAGGTTTACCTCCACAATCAGCATCGGGTGTTAATGAGCCAATAGTTACTGCAATCAATAAAGTAATGTAGTAAATTGGGTATTCAACATTGCCTGAAAATATTAGCGGGATTATAAAAGGAATAATTGTTGCCACAGATATAGAAACATGCTCTTTTCCCAACATTGTTCAAATGTTTGCAATAATGTATATAAATATTTTTATTTAATTTTAATATTTTTTGTCTCTGTAGAATTCTTTCCTTTTTTATAGCTGATTACTTAACTTTTCTAATTTATTTTCCAGAAACTTCTCAATCCATTCTCCTGCAAAACTAAGATTTGATGAACAACTAATAAACGTCTAAACAATCCTTTTCTTAGATGGTGAGATCTTTGTTTCAGGAACTTCTTGACAGGCAGATGTTTGCTGAATACAGGGATGCGGTCCTTTAATCCCATCATTTTTTACGTGCAACACCACTCTTAATAGCCGCATCTGCAACAGCCTTTGACACACCAGGTACAACTCTTTTGTCAAGGGGATTAGGTATTATGTAATCTTCTTTGATACCATCATCTTCCACAATTGCTGCAAGGGCATTAGCGGCTGCAAGCTCCATCTCCAGGTTGATCTGGGTGGCTCTGGTTTCCAGTGCACCTTTGAAGATACCCGGAAATCCCAAACAATTGTTAATCTGGTTGGGACAATCAGATCTTCCGGTCGCCACTACACGCGCGCCTGCTTCAAAAGCTTTATGTGGCATGATTTCAGGTATGGGATTTGCCATTGCAAAGATAATAGCGTCATTGTTCATGGAAGCGACCATATTTTCTGTAACTATTTCGGGAACAGATACACCTATAAATACGTCAGATCCGGATACGGCTTCAGCAAGACTCCCTTTTATTTCTTCCGGATTTGAAAATTCGGCGATTTCTTTCTTTTTAGGATTCATCCCTTCTGTACGTTTTCTGCTGATAATTCCATTTCTGTCACAAACAAGCAGGTTTTCAGGCCTCACTCCTGTATGAATGAGTTTTTTAGCAATGGCCATGCCGGCAGCACCGGCACCAGATATAACTACCTTAATCTCGTTGATTTTTTTGCCGGTAAGTTTTAGTGAATTCAACAGACCTGCTATTGTAACAATCGCAGTTCCATGTTGGTCGTCATGCATTACAGGTATTGACAATTCCTTTTTTAGCCGCTCTTCAATCTCAAAGCAGCGAGGTGCACTTATGTCTTCAAGGTTAATTCCTCCGAAAACCGGAGCAATGTTTTTGACAGTTTTAATAATTTCTTCGGTGTCCTGGGTATCAAGACATATCGGGAATGCATTGATTCCTGCAAGTTCCTTGAATATGATTGCTTTACCTTCCATCACAGGTAAACCTGCAGCTGCACCGATATTTCCCAGTCCGAGAATGGCCGATCCGTCTGTTATGATTGCGACGGTGTTCTCTTTCAGTGTATATCTATATACATCATCACTGCTTTTAGCGATCCGTTTGCAGGGCTCGGCAACACCGGGAGTATAGACAATGCTTAAGTCCCGGGTATTTTCCAGATGGACTTTGCTTGCCACTTCAAGAACACCATGATGCTTTCCATATAATTGAAGAGACTCTTTGCCCAGTAAGTCATCGGTTTCCATGCATGATTTTACTGTCAAATGTTTCAATTTTTACTCCCCTTTGTTCTGGTTAACTCCCCAATTTACAATTGTGAAGGTTATCTATTTATAATCTCCTTATCTGCTTATAGTCCCATGACTGGGGATTTTATCCAAACACCGAAGTAAGGTATCATTCACGCTAATATTGATGCTATAAATACACTGATTTTAAGGCAAAAAAGATGAAATCGTAGAAATTGACGTTAAATAGTTAAGACTGTCAAATGAGTTTTCCTGACAAAAAACGAAAATTTGGGTTTCAAAGAGAAAACGGTATTTTCATTAAGGAGTGGATACTGTCAAAACAGGGATACACTTATTGCTGAAGATATTTTCTTTTTATAAAGGAGTTTTGAAATTGCCGGTTTGAAATGACTAAAAGCCGGTGTATAAATACCCGTTACAGGTGGTGCAATAGTGAGGGTTGAAAAAGACACACAAGGGGAGGTTGTGGTGCCAGATGATGTTTATTATGGTCCACAAACAACCCGTGCTGTTAAAAATTTCAGGGTAAGTGGACAAAGGTTGCCTCCCGCTTTTATTAGGGCACAGGCTGCTATCAAAATGGCATCTGCAAAAGCCAACATGAAAGCCGGCAAGCTTGACTATATGCTTGGCGAGGCAATCTACAAAGCCGCTCAGGAGGTGCGGGATGGGAGACTTGATGACAATTTTGTACTAGATGCTTTCCAGTCAGGAGCTGGCACTTCCCAGAATATGAATGCCAACGAGGTTATTGCCAACAGGGCTCTTGAGATACTGGGTTACCATAAGGGTCGCTACGATGTTATCCATCCCAATGACCATGTTAATATGTCCCAGTCCTCCAATGATACAACTCATACAGCAATCCATATTGCTGCCACGGAAACAATAACAAATGAACTCCTGCCTGTGCTTAATAGTTTGCAGGATGAACTTGATACAAAGGTCAAAAAGTACATGCAGGTAGTAAAACCTGGCAGAACCCACCTGCAGGATGCAGTGCCCGTTACTGTTGGTCAGGAATTCAGTGGCTATTCAAGGATGCTGGAGTTGGGAATAATGCAATTGGAAAGTGCATTGGAGGATTTGAAGGAGCTTAATATGGGTGGTACGGCCACAGGAACTGGTCTCAATAAACCAGAAGGATTCAGTGAAGCTGCTATTCAGGAAATGAATCACATAACAGGCGTTGATTTCAGACTAACAGAAAACACCTTTGAAGCTACTCAAGGAGCAGGTGCTATTTTGTTCGTATCATCGGCTTTAAAGGGTATCTCTGTGAGCCTGATTAAACTTGCAAATGATCTAAGGCTCTTATCCAGCGGTCCACGCACAGGTTTTGGTGAAATCGTGCTACCTACAGTACAGCCAGGCTCATCTATCATGCCTGGGAAGGTCAATCCAGTGATGGCTGAGATGTTGAATATGGTATGTTTCCAGGTGATAGGCAATGACACTGCCATAATGATGGCGGCACAGGGAGGACAATGTGAATTAAACGTATTTACACCCGTGCTTGCCTTTAATATTCTCAATTCGATAACAATTCTGAAAGGGGGAATTTATTCTTTCAATGAACGTTGTCTCAAAGGTTTAACTGTCAATGTGGATCACTGTTCAAAACTGGCAGAATCCAGTCTTGCACTGGGAACTTCACTGGCACCTAAAATCGGGTATGAAAAAGCTGCGGAAATAATCTACGAGGCACACAGAACAAATAGTACCATACGTGAAGTGGTAGAAAGAAAGGAACTGGGTCTTTCAAATGATGAAATTGAGGAATTATTGAATCCACTTAATATGACGGGAGAAGGACATGATAGAACATGATATTATAGTGATTGGAGGAGGTTTATCTGGCCTCAGGGCAGCTCTTGAGTGCAAAAAACATGGTGCTGACGTGGCAGTAATCTCTAAGGTTCCACCCATTCGTAGCCATTCCGTAGCTGCACAGGGAGGGATAAATGCATCCATAGGTCATGATGATAGCTGGTATAGTCATGCCTATGATACAGTAAAAGGGAGTGATTACCTTGCAGATCAGGACACTGTCGAAATCCTGTGCAAGGAAGCCCCGGAGAGGGTTTATGAAATGGAAAATTGGGGGACATTGTTCTCTCGTACTGATGACGGGAAAATAGCCCAGCGACCATTCGGAGGTGCTGGTTTTCCCAGAACATGTTATGCCGGGGACAGGACGGGGCACAACTTGTTGCATACCCTGTACGAACAGGTATTAAGGACCAGGGTCAGGATTTACAATGAGTGGATGGTGACCCGTCTTGCCACAGATGATAATAGGTGTACTGGCTTTGTGGCACTCAATCTGCTTGATTCTGAACTGGAAGCTTTCAGGGCCAAGGCAGTTATACTCGCAACCGGTGGTTACGGACGTATATATCAGCGTTCTACAAATTCTGTTATCAATACGGGTTTTGGAATAAGTCTGGCCTATCGCGCCGGAGTTCCTATTCAGGACATGGAATTTGTACAATTCCATCCGACTACCTTGTGGGGAACTAATATCTTGATTACTGAAGGTGTAAGAGGAGAAGGAGGCTACCTCTACAACAAGGAACATGAGAGATTCATGGATAAATATGCACCTCAATCCATGGAACTGGCCCCCCGAGATGTCGTTGCACGTTCTATCCAGACCGAGATAGATGAAGGACGGGGATTTGCTGGAGGATATGTGCAGCTTGATATAACTCATTTGGGGAAGGAATTGATCAATGAGCGGCTGAGCGGAATCCGTCAGATATGTATTGATTTTGCTGGACTTGATCCCATCAAGGAACCTATACCCGTACAGCCAGGACATCATTATTCCATGGGTGGCATCTCTTCCAACAAAGATGGATTGACTCCCATGGAAGGATTGTATGCAATTGGGGAATGCGCTTGTATCAGTGTGCATGGAGCAAACCGTCTAGGAGGCAATTCATTGCTTGATACAATTGTATTTGGAAAAAGAGCAGGGAAACATGCGGCTAATGCTGTGAAAAACATTGCTATGCCTTCTGAAGATAGTCTCAATGAGGATCTTGTGGAAGAAAAATCCAACATTGATTCTATGATGGGTGACGGTGGAGAAAGTTTTGCCGATATAAAGGATGAATTGAGACAGACCATGCAGAAATATGTGGGTGTTTATCGTAACCGTGGAGATCTTGAAAACGGGCTTGCAAATGTGAAGTCCCTGGAAAACCGGGGTGATGATATCCGCGTGAAAAACAGGATCAAGACATTCAATATGGAATTGATGAATGTACTGGAAGTAAAAGGAATGCTGGATATTGCCCGGGTTATAACTGAAGGTGCACTGGTGCGAGAGGAAAGTCGGGGTGCACATTACAGGACTGATTTCCTGGAAAGGGATGACAAAAATTGGCTCAAACACACCCTTGCTTATCTGAAGGATGGTGAGCCCAAATTGGAATACAAAGATGTGACTATTACCCAGTTTCAACCAAAGAGGAGGCAATACTGATGGTTGACCTGAAAATTAAGCGTCAGGATGAAAGTGGGGAATGGTACGATACTTTTGAGATTAAGGAAACATCGGGAATGACGGTACTTGAGTCCCTCTTTTATGTGCAGGAACACATAGATGGCAGTCTTTGTTTCAGGTATGCCTGCCGGGGTGCTGTATGTGGCAGCTGTGCCATGCTTATCAACAAGGTTCCCCGGCTTGCCTGCAGGACGCAGGTGGATCTTGCTAAAAAAGAAAATACCAGAGAAGGTTCAGGAGACATTTTTGTAGCAGGCCAGAAATCAGAATCCGAAGAAAAAAATGAAGAAATCCTAATTGAGCCTTTACCCAATCTGGAGGTAATTCGTGATCTTATTGTGGATATGGACACCTTCTACAATCTGGTTGATTCTATCAAGCCGTGGATAAGTTCACCTGAAAAGCATCCTGAAGGTGGTAACCTGATGGATTCTGATTTGCGGGAAAAGATTGAGAAGTATACCAACTGTATCCTGTGTGCCTGCTGTCACGGTGCGTGCCCGGTTGCTGCCAGGGATGAAACATACCTCAGCCCGGCAACTCTTGCAAAGGCCTGGCGTATTCATCTAGATCCACGTGAGGATAATCCCAGCCGACAGGAAAGACTGGATTTTGTTGATTCAGAGTCCGGTGTTTGGGGCTGTGACCTTGTCTATAAATGTGTGGCAGTCTGTCCGAAAAAAGTTCCTCCTACACCGGGCATTAAAGCACTCAGAGAGGAAATCGAAAAGAACAAAGGAAAATTAAAGTGAAGGGATAATTCAATCCCTTCTTTTTGCTATCCATAACATAAACATCAGACCAATTACTGCAACAATTACTTCAAAGCCGGTTGTTCGACAGACTCTTCTTTTTCGGTCACAGAATCGAGAAATTTCCGATGAACCCCTCCTAGCCAGACTAAGTAAAGATGATTTAGATTAACCCTCTTTTTAAAGTATCGGATAAATCCAAGTTGTTTACTCTTCCCACTTTAGAACTTCCCAATGATAAATGAAAAATCATTCTGACTATTTACTATAATCATTTTAGTTACTTATCATTTTTAGAATTTAATTTTTCTTTCTCTATGTATTCTTCAGCTACACGTGACCCGAAGTAGAATACAATAATAAGCCCTACCACATAAGTGAAATGCCCTATGATGGTTTTAGTTAACTCTGTATCTGTAATAACATCATCCATTAATGTAAGTATAGATAAAATTGTTAAATAAACAACAATAAAAGATGCAGTTATGGCTTTTCTCATTTCTCCTTTATCGATTCTCTTGCTTTCAGATAAAGTATTAGCTATCATTAATGTACCCAGGAAGGTTATTAGTCCCACAGAAGCAACGACCATTCCAAGATAGTCCGGCCAGATCACCCCTGAAAAGAGCAAAATTACATTTAATGCCGCAATAAAAATAGCCCAGCCTCTTGGCCTGAGAATCTGTGATAGGAGCTCGCCCGATGTAATAATCCCAACCTTCCAGTTAAAGTAATCTACATTTAATGCATACTTATTTTGTAGGTAATGAAACTCAAGACTTAACTAATTTGAAGCTTTAAAAAGAAATATAACTTTGGAATTTTATTTACTGATTACTATTACTGATCTAATATGTATCTACATTTTTTAGAACATTTAAGACTATTTTAACTCATGATCCTCAATTATACATTGAGAGGACAAACTCTAAAAAATAGAATTTTCATTGCCTACTACCTAAATGGAGTAGACAAAACTATGAAAAATTTAATTTTTGCGTTATTTATTCAGTAGATAATCACGGAAGTCCACTGCATCCTCAGCCTGGGGATTGATCTCAATCGCTTTATTGAAGTAATTCAATGCACTTTCCTCATCGTTTAAATGATAATATGAGGAACCAATATAGTAATAATTTTCATATGTATTTGAATTAAAATCATCATGTTTATTTGAGTTTAAATCAATCGCTTTTTCCAGAGACCTGATAGCGTCTTCATAATTTCCAATTTCATGTAACGAGTAGCCAAGATAGCTCCAGATAGATGGATCATCTGGATCTTCTATTAATACATTTTCAAATAAATTGATAGCATCTTCATAACTTCCTGTACCGAATAAAGCAGTCCCATATACAGAATATGCGTGATATTTTCTGGTTTCAAGATCTTCATAGCCAAGTTCAAGTCCTTTTTCATAATTCAATGCAGCTTCTGAGTACATACCCAAAGCATAGTAAGCCGATCCTCTATAAGCCCAAACCTCTGGATGCTCTGTTGAATCAATAGAAATCGCTTCATTATACTTATTTATAGCATCCTGATATTGGCCATTTTGCAGATACATGTTTCCCTGTTCAAAATAATACCAGAATTCATTATCCTGATCTCCTTCATTCAATGGTTCAGAATTATCGGATCCGATACATCCACCCAAAAAAACAATTAATAAAATAAGAAATGTATACACAAATATTTTAGATCTCATCCTTTCAACAATCTCCATTTTTTAAATTTAAAAATATAAAACTATTTTATATATATACGTATCGTTTAGTTCTAGGAGTCTTTCATTTAGCAAAGACCAACCTGGCAACCATAAGTAAAACAGTTAAATAACAAATAGCAATGGTAAGCTCAATTAAATGTCAGATAAAATGAAAATAGAAAGGATATATCCTTTCCCTGAAAGTAGAACACTTCAAACGTGATCAGCAATAAATCATATATCCCGTCACATTAGCCAGAGATATTTTTGAAGGTTCATACATTAAGTTTATCTGCAAATTCTGATATTACAGGCAATCGGATCAAGTTGCCGGTGTAAGCCATATACATGAGATAAATCCACAATACTAAGCTAACGAGTCCTATTAAAGTAGATATTAATCCACCTATAACTGGAATCATTGAAAGTATTATATTCAATATGAAAAGGCCGCCAAATAAAACGGTGGATTGTGCTGCATTGAATCTTACAGATTCATTTTCCTTCTCTATCAAAAGAAAAATTATGCCGGTTATAAACCCTAAAAGATATGTCAGAACGCCAGCTATATTTTCACTAAGTCCAGTACTTGTTTCACTCATTTTAACCCATCCTTTTTTCAATGTATTGTGATTTCAATCTAAGATATTTAATATACACAAAATTTTACATTTGTGTTTTCACTAATTTTCGCTAATATTGCAAAATCTTTTTTTAAAGTAGTCTTTTGTATACTCCAGAATGCTAAAATTTTTCACATAAACATTCTGTGAAGAATCTTAGTTTCTAATCTAAGATCTGTATTTATTTCTATATATATGTGTCTGCCAGAATAATTAAATCCTCATATTCCTACTTCTGTAAGACTCTTTTTTGTATTCTCAAGCAGGATCTGTATTTCTGCTATAAAATATGGGGAACGTATTTTTACCTGCAGAATAGTGATGCAAAAAATTAAATTTTGTTCATCTTTATTGTGATCAAGGAATATACTTATTTCACGTCAAGAACATAATTGTAACTATGGATATTAACATCAGAACTATACTGGCAGGTATAGGTGGACTTACAGGTATTGGAGCTGTAATATCATTTCTGCAAACTGATTTATTTAGTTCACCACTTACAACAACCATTGCGTTGATAGCTGTTGGTACTCTTATTCTTGCAATTACATATCGTACAGCAGACAGAGCAATCAAAAATGTAGGAGTGGTTTTATGTTCATTTTCAGTAATTGCTTCTCTATTGTATGGTGTTACCTCCCTGACTACTGGCGCTCTTATGATCACTCTTACACTGGCCATATTATCAGCTGGATTTCTCTTTGCAGCATATATCTCGCAGACAGATCGAAATATACTAACTCAACGTAATCTAACAGTGCTTTCAATAATATTCATGAGTTTATTCGTATTGACAGCCACTGTGGATGCTTTGATGGGGGAGCCGGTATATGAACTTGAACTTAAAGACACTATAACAGAAGTAGAACCTACAAATATTCGAAGCACATATATTGTAGGGACTGTTACAATTACTAACCCTTCTTATCTTCCCCTGCATGCTGAAAGACAATCTTATCAGGCATGTTTAACAGGATTGGATCTGGGTGATATAGAAGATGCAGAACAAATTAAAGAAGCTCTGCGAGATATTACATTACGCTCTGAGCCGGTTCCAGATCCGATTTTCACTTCAGCAGAAGCTGATCTAATTTTTGTTCCAGGTTTTGCGGTTCGTTTAGAAGAAGCTGGCATATCTATTACAGATATTCCCATAGTAGGAAGTACTCAGTGTCCGCAAGCAACACAAGAGCCACAACTTACTATTATCATCCCCTGATTTAATAATGAATATCCATTATTTTTTACTGAAACACCAATAAAGTTTCGTACCAGATAAGTTTCAGCCACAATACTATAATAATTTCAATAGCTGGTATAAAAACACAAATGAAGATAATTGTAGAAAATGATATTAAGTAGTTACAGTGATAATTGATGAATAATCAGATTTTTTTAACCTTTAAAGCAGGACTAATCTCAAAAGAGGAATATGGATAATGAAAATAACTATTTTTAATGGAAGTCCCAGGGGAAGAAAAAGTAATAGTAACGTTATAGCAGAATCTCTGCTGGAAGGAGCAGAACTTGCAGGGGCTCAGACTGAACAGGTATTCCTGATCGAGAAAGACATAAAACAATGCCTTGGTTGTTTTAGTTGCTGGGAAAAAACTCCAGGGTCCTGTATCCTGAATGATGATATGAAAGAATTGATCAATCTTTATCTGGAATCGGATTATGTCGGAATGGCAACACCCGTCTATAATATGTATATGACAGGTTTGCTAAAGAATTTTACAGATAGATTTTTACCGCTGGTAACGCCACACCTTCAAAGAAAAGAAGATGGCAGTTTCTATCATGAAGGCAGAGTTAAGCATTTCCCCCGCCAGTTTTTTATTGCAAATTCCGGATTTCCAGGCGAGCATAATTTTGATGTGCTCAAAAAATTCTTTGAAAATCAAAATCTTGTGCTTGAAATTTATCGTGATTGCGGGGAAGCACTACAGGCTACAGTCGAAAATCCTTCACTTATCGAAAAGATCAATCAATACCGAGAGCACTTAAAAAAAGCTGGTTCAGAGATAGTACAAAATGGTCAGGTGTGTGGTGAGACTAAAGATCAAATTCACTCAAAACTGATCCGCGATGAGGAGTATATGGAAGAAGCTAACCGACAGTGGAATGAAATGCTTGAAGAAACTGACTGTTAGTAACGTATTTAAAGGAATATCTATAAACAAAAGTTAATCCTTTAAAAAGGGACAAGCTGAAATACAATTCCAGCTTGTCACCGAATTCAACCCAGACCCCATCCGCTCACTTCTATATCTAAGTTTTCTCTTTAAACATATAACTATAGACTGGATTACATATAAAACTTTTGTTAACACTGATAATTGATGATGTACTGATTTACTCATTACAAGATTCTCGATTAGCGAATGTATGATCTCAATAAAATAACGTACTATTGATAATTCCATTTAGCTGTTACGATTAACTTTGATTTTAGCATAATTGAGTTATGAATATTACTTTTGGCATGTTAATCAATAATTTTAAATCGACTGCATATCATAATTGATTAGTGAAAAATACATTATAACATCATGATTTTAGATGATTTCAGGGGGAGTGGCTAGATGAAGAAAATAAAATCTATAAATCCTGCAACCGGAGAATTAAATGAAGAATTTGACCATTATTCCAGCCAGGCTGTCAGCGAGAAACTGAAAATTTCAAGAAAGGCGTTCAGTGACTGGAAAAATGAATCCATAGATCAAAGATGTTCCTCAATTCAAGAGGTAGCTAAAGTTTTGAGAGGCAATAAAAAGGAACTTGCTGAGATCATTACAAACGAAATGGGAAAACCAATAAAAGAATCAATTGCTGAAATCGAAAAATGTGCATGGACATGCGATTATTTTTCAAAAAACGTCGAGAATTTCCTTGAGCCGGAATTTGTGGAATCGGATGCAAAAAGTTCCTGTTATGTTTTTGAACCTGCAGGTGTTGTCCTGAGCATAATGCCATGGAACTTCCCCTTCTGGCAGGCATTGAGATTTGGAATACCTGCACTGGCAGGAGGAAATACAGTATTGCTAAAACATGCAAGCAGTGTACCTATGTGCGCCCTGGAGATAGAGAAAATTTTCATAAAAGCAGGCCTTCCGGAAGGTACCTATCAGACAATCCTTGTTAATGGGGAAACAGCATCGTCATTGATCGCAAAAAATGAGATCAATGCAGTTTCTTTTACAGGAAGCAGACCGGCTGGAGAAAAGGTTGCACAAGCTGCAGGAGGCAGCATAAAAAAGTTCATTCTTGAACTTGGTGGTAGTGATCCCTTTATTGTAATGGATGATGCAGATATCCCGGAAGCAGCAAAAGCAGCTGTTACTGGTCGATTCCAGAACTGCGGCCAGAGCTGTATCGCAGCCAAGCGCCTGTTAATCAATGAAAATGTTATGGATGATTTTACAGAACTTTTCCTGAAAAATATTGATGACATGAAAATAGGCGATCCAATGGATTCAGATACCGATATTGGACCAATGTCAAGTGAAAAACAGAGGCAGATCCTGGATAAACAGGTAACTGAGAGTCTTAGAAAGGGAGCTAATGTTTTGCTGGAAGGAGGTATGACAGATGAAGATGGCTTCTTTTACCTCCCTACAGTACTCAATAAAATCAACAGAGAAGCTCCTGTTGTTACTGAAGAGACATTCGGACCTGTAGCTCCGATTATAACCTTCAAAGACGATAATGAAGCCATAAAAATTGCCAACAATACCGAGTTTGGGCTGGGAGCCAGTATTTGGAGTAGAGATCAGAATAGAAGCATGCGGGTAGCAAAACAGGTAGAAGCTGGTGTTATTGCCATCAACAGCATAGTGTCATCTGATCCAAGACTTCCCTTTGGAGGCATGAAAAAAAGCGGTGTTGGCAGGGAACTGTCTCGTATTGGAATGCTGGAATTTATGGAAGTAAAATCAATGAAAATATATTGAAGAATAAAAAATAACTGTTCTGTACAATAAATACAGGAGTTGTACAGGATTCAAGTATTATCCAATAACTCCCTTTCATTATTGATGGGTATCTAATACTGCACTGCATTTAGCTATCGATGTCACCAGCTCTTTCCTGATATCTTAGCTTTTTAGCGATATTTCGACCCATCTCTTTTGCAGCTTCTACAGCTTGAGGCTGTTCTTCAAAATCATTGATTCCCACGGATTCAACTGTAGCCTCTGGACCAAATATCATGGAAAGGCCACTCGTCTCACAATCATCCCCATAACCGCATCTTACACATGGAACATTGCCCTGGACTTTCACTCCGCCAGCAGGTTCCATCCCTTCTTCCATCATATAATAATATATAGAATTCAAGCCACAATCTCCTGCAGGCGGGAGCATCTCTGATCCATCAGGTATCGCATGTGTGACTATGGCCCCTCCCGGTTTACCGCGCATGAATCCGTACTTGTGGCGAAGTGGATAGAGCCTTTCAATAAAAGCCTTGGTACGCGAATCCAGTGAAGAGTATGGGGTATAGCCTGCAATTATTAAAGCATCTGCATTCTTTGCCTTTTCAGTCAGTTCTATTCCATCATCTTTGATTACACAGACATTCGTATCCACACACCTCAGGCATGCAAGGCATGGAGCAACCTTATAATCTCTTAGGCTAATCATTTCATAATCCAGACCTGTTGCCTCCAGAGCCGTTTTTAGAGCACGATCTGTATTGCTGTTCTTTAGAGGGGACCCTGAAACTCCCATAATTTTTTTTGAAGACACATTTACCACCATTAATGAGATGAAAATATAGCAATATATAGTTAATTATTATAACATAATGTAAAAATTTGAATCAAAAACAAACTTACAAAGGTAGTTATTGGAATTGTTTCTTAAAAAATTAGCAATTACAAAATAGGAACTTATATATATTATTTAGTCAGATTTTTAAATACTATTCGTTATTATATTAATTTTAAGGAGAGACAAAATGATATTTAGTGCAATTATATATCTCATTATTCTATTTGCTGTGATAGTGGGTATGTTTTTATATACCGGGGAACTCTCTACAGCTCTTGGAGTAGCAGCAATATTTGTTATTGTATGGATTGCCGGAGTCTATTATCAACGCAAACTCAAAAACGAAGAGTGGATTGGCCAAATTGTTGATATTAAGAACGAAGATAACTATGATGATGAAGGACATGTTGTCGGTACTCACACATATGCTCATTTAAGGCTAAGTAATGGTAAGAAGAAAAAATTAGTCTCCCAGAACGGCTGGCAAATTGGAGATACCATTCAAAAAGTAAAAGGAGAGACGTTTTACAGGAAAATAGATTAATATCTATCAGATAAAATAGCAGATTAGAATTTTAATTGTCAAAGTAACTGAAGTTTGTTAATATTCACAAACTTTACTTTATTATAGTAAAAACTAACATCCAATGTCAAAGACCGATGAAAGTATCTTTGAGTGGACTGAAAAAGTGCCACTGTCAGATTCAATTGTACTAAAACAGCTATTTTTAATAATCCTGATAGCTGTAACATTCACATTTATAGTAGTTTTAGTGATTGAACGAGGTGCTTTTGGAGAACTATTACTTATCTTCTCTGGAATCCTTATCTTTTTATTCTTGTTCTTACTGTTTGTTGTCTATTTCCTCAATTTTATATTAAAAGGCGGCTTTGAAACTGAATTCAGGATCGGTGGAAAAGGAATATCTACTCAATCGGGAACTGCTTCTAAAAGAGTTAACAATATGACCATATTAGGCGGAATATTTGGTTTTTTATCCGGATCAAAATCTGCTGGTGCTACAGCTACAGGTGCAGGTCTAATAAGCAAAACCCGCGAATCTGAAATGATCAGATGGTCTGAGATCAGAAAGATCAGTGTCTACAGCAATAAAAAAATGATCATGGTTCATAGAAAATCTTTTTTTGGTCCAATACTGGTAGTCTGTACAGAGCACAACTTTTCAGATGTATTGCAGTACATTAAATCCAAACAGCAATATGAGATCTATTACAATTGAAATGGCGTTCAATTAGCCAGCTATGTAAATCAATCAATCAATCAATGTCTGTGCTCTTTTGCCATATGTTTTTCATATTCTTCCTTTGTAGGGAACGTCATTTTGCACACTTCACACTCAAATTCACCATGGTTTTTATTTTTTTTAGAAAGGCTTTCTTCACTCATTTAATATCACGTCCATATTTTTATTGTTGCTTTACTTCAATGATAATAACTGTCTTTTTTCAATATATTTTGTAACGGTATCCACAAATTCTGCATGGCTCCATGTAAGTGGAGCCACTGACAGGGATTCATATGTGAAGGGATGAACCTGCTCCGGCATAATACCTGTTTCAAGGGAACAATTCACAACCCAGTTAATAAGTTCAAGTGGCTTTTCAAGTTCATCTCCACTTTTAGCTTTTGCAATATACCATTTTGCAAGCCAGAGAGTACATATGATCCATGGATTGCCGGGGTATTGATCGCTCTGCCGGTGATAATTGTCATTTTCATAGCGTGCTATGCCACCGTTTGTACCCACTCGGAGTTTATTCTCCACTCGTCTCATCGTATTTTCGACTCTTATATCATCAGCCGGAAGGACACCAAAATCAAATATTGCATACACACTGCTATCTACAGTCCTGTCAACAACCTTCTGATCAAGATCACCACATCTAAAATTGATACCCCTGAAAAATACCTCATTATCACGATCAAATAGTTCATCAACTATGGACCTTTTCAGTTCCTGGTAAGTAGTCCTGCACAATGAACAAACTTCTTCATCATCGAGAAGGTCACCCAGCTTCTCGCCGGCTATAAGGCCTGCATAAACTGCAGCGCAGGTAAAAGTAAAAATACCTCTTCTCTCCTCCCATAGATCATAACTTTCACGAGGCATTTCGTTTGGGTAGCGATAACTATTGAGAAAAAAAGCTGCCTTTTTTATCAATGGTTCATAAAGTTCTATTATAAATTCCCTATCACCTGTGTTTTCATAATATTTCCAGAGAGCATAAAGTACCAGTGCAGTTTCATCTTCCTGTACCGGGAGTGAAGGTCTTCCAAATTCCACCCACGGATGCCAGCTGCTTCCAAGAGTCCCGTCTGGATTGTACTTATGAAGCATGCAGCCTGCCCACCATAGCACATCTTTACAAAATGTAAAAAATGGGCGGCCAAACTCTGGAAAGCCTGCATTTATCATGCCAGCTGCCGTAAGTGCTCCATCTCTTGCCCACATATAACTATATGTATCCCTGTTATATTGAAGATTATCAGAATCATTTGCTGCAATTATAGCTCCTTCTCTGTCAGTCTGTGTTTTGATCACAAAAAGAGATCTTCTGTACATCTCAGCTATCCGGGTATCAATGCCTGACAGATCCACTGATACATTACTTATCCATAGTTTGTTATTCCTTTCCGTTTCTTCAATAATTGTCTCAGGTCCATTTTCTATCACTTGATCATTTAGCTTATATATCTCCTGAAAATTTTTTCCTGCAGTTATGTAATAGTATACAACTTTCTCTGATCTGCCGGGTATTTCTATATGTAATCCTATAGTAGAATCAACAGTACCCTGAGCTACAGGATTTTTGGACAGAATTCCATCCTCAGCGTCTTTAAATGTCCCTTCAAAAAATTCTCCTTCAGCCTGTCCAACAGAAAAATCATCAATATCAGTGGTCATCTTTTCAGTTATATTTGATTTCAGCGCACCTATCAGAAAATATCTTGAATTTTTGTAATGAACTATAACATTATGATCCATCTGATAAATTGCAGTATCACCAATTCCTGTTCCATAAATATGAAAATCCTGATTGAAAAAAAGCCGTATATTCCTTGTGTAAGAATGAAGATTCCTGATAGTTATCTTTCTTAAAAAGATATTCATGTCACCATGCACACATTCATCCAGAAGTAACTCTATACCTATTCTGTGGTTAATGGCCTGGTTATCTGAAATAAGAGTATCCTTTCGATATCCATGACTTCTTTCCCACTCCGACTCATTGATCCAGGATATATTTCCGTCAGCATATACCCCTATTCTCTGAGCATGCCCTGACAGGTGATTCTCCTGCCCAACCTGAGGAAAATAGATATCCCTTACCTGTAGCCACCGATCTATATTTATCAGTAATGATTGATTGCCAAGAACTATATGCCGGGTCATGTTCAACCTCCACTGGAATAGTCCAGGAATTTTATGTTACCTTTTCATGATTTTAAAATCTGCACCTATATTTGTTAGAAGCTTTGCAGGAGTGATCATGATTTCATGAACAATTATAAATTACCTTCAGGCCTGGATTTTGCTATTGCGTTCAAAATTTCATGAACATAATTAAAGGGTCACTATTCTGATTATTTTCCTTTTCATTTCAAAATGGAAATTTCTGTTAGTTGCAAATATCATAGATTTAATTGCACCTGACCACCACTCAATCTATAATTAAAATCTACCATTATATAAATAGAAAGGGTAGTAAATAATAATTAGAAAAATAAATGAGCATGCATCAGAAAAGATCTTAAATAAATCAGAGGTATGGGTAAACCATATTTATCCCAAACCCTGAAGATAAAACCTGATACTAGACTTAAAATATGCCTCAAACAGCCATCAGGTTATTCACTTTCATCTGAGATTTCAATCCAGAAGTTCTTCTCCAACTCCAGGACCTCATCAGTTTCAACACATGTTATCTGCTTGTTAATGCGATATTCTCCACCTTTTACCTCATCGACAAAGTTATCTGCCGGATTAAAGCTCTGAGTAAAGCTCTCTCCTGGATTAAGGAAAATCATATCCATAGGCCATACCAGATCAAGTTCTACCGACTCCCATTCCTCAGCATCTTCGTTATAGTAGTCTACATCAAATACTCTACTGAAAGTTAACTGAGTATCACCGGTATTCTGTATTTCAAACTCTATATTTTCATATTGGTCAAAGCTCTTTTTTGGTAGATTAATGACTGCTTCAGGAGATAGCTCCTCATCCGGGATTATATCGTCTATTTCATTGTCCAGACATCCTGCAAATAGGACAAGGAGTGAAATAACTGCAATTGCAATTAATGGAATCCATATTTTTTCTCGACTCTTGCTGCTATATTTGCTATTTTCCATAATGTTCACCATATTAATTATTGCAATCCAGAGTAATAAATTATTCTTTAGGTTCAGGAGCATTCGCAGCTATTGCATCTCTGAAATTTTCGTTATAGAGTTGTACAGAGTGGTCAATTGCCTCAACCGCTGCATCCTTTGTATCCCATCCTTTCACAGAAACGTGTTTTCCGATTTCAAGGTCCTTATATCTTCTGAAGAAGTGCTGGATCTCATTTAATATGGGCTCCGGCACATCGGATAGCTCTCTTATATGATTGTAACGGTGATTCCTGGCAGGCACTGCCAAGATTTTATCATCCTTTTCATTGGAATCCGTCATCATCAACAGACCCACGGGTCGTGCTTCTATGACACAGCCAGTAAATGTCCTCTCATCCATGAGCACAATTATGTCCATGGGATCGCCATCATCATACATTGTTCGAGGAATAAATCCATATTCTCCGGGATAGTGCATTGGACTGTAGAGAACTCTATTGAGTATATATGTGCCATACTCTTTTGAATACTCTATTTTATTCCTGCTTCCCATTGGAATTTCTACTACAGCATATACAATTTCCGGGACTTCCGGGCCTGCCGGAAGATCTCTCCAGTGATCATTAATCATATTTATGTCCACCACTCATTTTCCAGACTCAAAAAGCTGGTTTCAATATATTATAACAGGGTGCTACAATACTATAAATGTGATGCATTTGATAATTTGATAATCCAACCAAAATTCTAAAATCCCGATACGAATAAATATACCAGCTGATTATTTTATTATACTATTGATAGTTAGACATACTTTTTTTGATATTAAATAAAAAGGACCTATTTTTGATCAGTTGTTATCATGTTATTCTGATATGATTAGTCCAGGTGAAGACGTGAAGAGTTTTAATTATAATGTTGAGAGTTCAGCTAATAAGTAAATCTCTTTCACCAAGAAAGAAATCAAAAAAAGCTCACCACGAGCATATATGAAATGGGACGAAAACGAAGAAACTAAATTTGTAAATTTATTTAATTCAGGAAAAAGTATAGAAGAAATTGGGTACATTCTTGGAAGAAATAAAGAATCCACTTATAGAGTTGATAGAAGCCGAGCCAGTGGTAGAAGAACTTGGACCTGAAACAAACTCACCTTTAAAGAGAAAAATGGTAGAACAAGAGAATCTTGTTAATATGTATACAAAACAGGGTCATTTCAGGCACACACTTGAATCATTGGTACTATTGGCTCAATTGAAAGAGTTGGAGAATGGCGGGAATCCTAATTGTCTATTCTGTGACTATAAAGAAATATGTGAGTTGGTATAATACGAAAATTAGGTAAAGACATATGCAGAATATTTCTAATTAATTTCCGTTTCTGCCACTTCACGTATTCTCTTGATGATGGAAGCCAGCCCATCAGCCCTTGCTGGGGATAGGTTCGATTTCAGCCCGGTTTCTTCGATAAAGTATAGGTCAAGGTCTACAATTTCCTGAGGAGATCGGTTATTCATAACTTTCATTAATAGATAGATTATACCTTTTGTAATCATAGCCTCACTATCAAGATGAATTATGAGTTTACCATTTTCTATATAGGTTCGTATCCAAACCTTGGACTGGCAACCACTGATTGCGTATTCTTCTGTCCTGAACTGCTCATCCATTGGTTCAAGTTCTCTGGCAAAGGAGATGAGTAACTCATATTTTTCAAGCCATTCAAGTCCATGGAACTGCTCGATGATCTCATCCTGGATATGGTCGCTCATGAAAACATCATCCTTGCTTTTTCTATACTATCCATGAGAATATCGACATCATCCTTTGTGTTATACAATGCAAAACTTGCTCTCACGGTACCTTCAGTGCCAAGGAATTTCATCAATGGCTGTGCACAATGATGACCTGTTCTGACAGCAACTCCCATCTTATCCAGTATAAGGCCTAAGTCATAATGGTGGATATTTTCAATGTTGAATGATATTGAACCACACATATCTTCGTTATTCCCGTAAACAGTAATGCCATCGGTATCAAGCAATCTTTCCTTTGCATAGGAATATACATCATGTTCGTGTTTCCTGATCTTATCAAGACCAATATCCTGCATATAATCAATTGCTGAATTAACACTTATGGCACCCGAAATATTAGGTGTTCCTGCCTCGTACCTTAAAGGAGGAGAAAGGTACGTTGACCCCTCAAAGGTCACTTTATCGACCATACCACCACCACCTCTTGCAGGCATAATATCACTGTACCTATTGTTGGTATAAAGAACCCCAATACCTGATGATGCGTACATCTTATGTCCAGAAGCAGCCAGAAAATCACATCCAATTTTTTCAACGTCAATAGGTAAATGTTGTATCGATTGGGCTGCATCTACCAGGACAGGAATGTCGTGTTCTTTTGCAATTTCAGTTATTCTCTTAATATCGTTCACGGTTCCAAGTACATTGGAGACATGAGAGATGGCTATTAGCTTGGTTTTATCCGTGATCTCTATGGAGTCCAGTAACAAATTACAATCTTCATCCATAGGTATGGTTTTGATCTTAGCCTCTGCTAGCTGCCATGGAACAATATTTGAATGGTGTTCCATTCCACTTATGAGTACCTCATTCCCCATCAAAGTTGATTTCAGTGAAAATGCGACCTGATTGATCGAATCGGTTGTACCTGCAGTAAATCTAATTTCACTTGGATCACTGCTGCCAATGAATGTACTTATCTTCTTCCTTGCCTCTTCATACCGATCACTTGATAGCTCACTAAGGTAGTGTACACCTCTGTGAATATTACTGTTATCATATTTGTAAAAGTCAGAAATGGCATCGATCACAGAACTGGGTTTTTGGCTTGTAGCTGCATTATCAAGGTATACTAATCTCTGACCATATATCTTATTTTTAAGTATAGGAAAATCATCTCTAAGATCAATCATTCTTTCACCATTTCAACAAGTGAGAACCATTTTTTATCATCAGAATAAATATCAGATACAAAAAGACCAGCAGTATCTGCCATATCATAGATGTGCTGTACAGTATACTTATGTGAATTTTCTGTATGAATGGTATCCCCTTTCTTGAAGATAATACGTTCCTTAAACAAATCACTTTTAACTACTAGATCCCTTTTTGCTTTCAAGTGCATCTCGATTCGTGAAAATTCTTTGTTGAAAAAAGCAACATGTTCAAAATCATCTGGATCAAAGTCAGTTCCTATATGATTGTTTGCGACCTTTAAAATATTCTTATTAAACTCCGCAGTAATACCCAGACTATCATTATATGCTCTCTCAAGTACATTGATATCTTTCACCATATCAACTCCGAGAAGAAGCCTATCATTTTCATTCATGACTTGTCCAAGCCGTTTCATGAATTCAGTAGTCTTAGCACGAGTAAGATTACCTATTGTACTCCCGAAAAAACAGAAGAACCTGTTCCTATCTCCAGGTATTAAATCCATACTTTCAAGGAAATCGGCATTAATTCCATGAATACCTATCTCAGGGAATCTGTTCTGTAGAATATGACCAGATTTTTCCATAGCATCCTTGGAAACATCTATTGGATAATAAATGATGGTTTCACGAATGTCTTTTGGAACTGCATCAAGGAACACTGAAATCTTAGAACAGTCACCACTCCCGAGTTCTACAAGGTTACAGTTCTTCAGTTCAGAATTAACTTTTTTAGCAGTCGATCTTAAAAGTGGGATCTCAATGTCAGGTAAATAATATTCTTCAAGTTTTGTTATTTGTTCGAACAGTTCCGAACCTTTCTGGTCATAGAAGAACACAGATGGTAATGTCTTTGGCTCAGACCTTAAACAAGTTAAAAGTCTTTCTTGAACTGAACGTTCTCCAATCTCAGGCATAAAATTCTGTATGATCATTTTTCTGGCACACCTGTTTCAAAAGGAAGATCATTATTACTCCACTCAAACCATCCACCGTCAAAGACCGCTGCATTGTCCCAGCCCATGAGCCAAGCGTTAAGGAATGCTTCACTTCCTCTCCATCCAGTACCACAATAGAAGGCATTGCGTTTTTCGGGAGTTATACCTAATTCTTTCCATTTATCTTCAATTTCATGGTATTCTCGCATAGTGTGGTCCAGGTTCCTGTAGTTCTCCATGTGATAAGCATCAGTTCCGCAATCCCCGAACACAGATCCCGGGATACGACCTTTTTTCTCAATATAGTTATAACCACTTACTTCACCAATATATTCTCTCCAACTCCTGACACTTACCAGTTTTTTGCCAGGGTCTGAAAGTATCTCCTTTGCTTCCTCAAGATCAACAGCAATTTTAGGGTTTAAAGGAATATTGGCACCAAAAGATACTTTACTTATTTTAGCAGGTTCTGTTGTGACATTATAACCTGCATCAAGCCAGGACTGGAGTCCACCATTAAGGATCCTTACATCCTTGACTCCAGCATAAAGCATTATGAATGCACATCGCATTGCACCAAGGTGACCCGCGCTACTGCCTGGAAATGGGTCATCGTTCTTTGGGTAGGAGAACCTTCCATATACAATAACTGTTGTTTCACTGGAAATACCTGCATTTTCAAGTGCATCTTTTAGTTCTTCTGGTGAACGACGGTTCCATGTATCCTCGGATTCGAGTGAATTGGTATCAAGTGGGATCGAGCCTGGAATATGACCTTTTTCATAATCCACTGGATTTCTGTAATGGCAATGGCATATGACATACTTATCATTATCATATTCAGGTGCATTGTCGGTAGTTATCAATTGGTTCAGCCAATCAGGAGATACTAAGTGTCGGTACCTCTCAAGTCGGTCCATTGGCAGATTCCTTTCTACCCACTCGAAAAAAGAAGGGTATATGTTCAGGTCAGTATAACCAGCCTTTTCAAACATTCTGGCAACCTCTTCTGCTTTCTCTGAGTCATAACCGTAAATTACAAGTTTGTCTTGTGGGAGAATATCCTTGCTCCTAACGATCTCGATCCAGTCAATGTAGTTTACCCACTTGTAAGGTAGTGATTTTGCACTTCTTATATGCCCACCTCTGTTTTCCCCATTCTCCTTCCATCCATTATAAGCATCTACAGATCTAATATCAATGACTTTGTATCTATGCAAGTTTTCTAATAATTCATCAGTTGAAATGGATTTCATGAACTTAAATTGGTTAAGATAATATATGTAATTTAGGAAATATTGAGATTAGATTGATGTCTAAAAGCCCTAAAATTTAACTAACAATGATATAGATTCTATATTATGTTAATGAAAATATAGTAAAATCCCTACAATTATCATGTCATCAAATTTAATCGCGCTAAAGTAAGCATTGTCTTGTATTAAAATTGTGGCATTGGTATCTAAACATAGTTATACATGAATTGTCCAAGATGCAAGAGTGCTGATCACAAAAAGAACGGTAGAATAGGTGGACGTCAACATTACAAATGCAATGATTGCGGGTATAACTATTCAGTGGAAATTAAATCGACTACTAATCCAATGTCTGTTAAACGGCAGGCTTTACAACTATACCTGGAAGGGTTAGGGTTTCGTTCAATAGGACGTTTTTTAGGAGTAAATCATGTTTCTGTTCAAAAATGGATAAAGAAATTTGGCCAGGATATAGAGAATATAAAAAGTGAAAATGAAATCTCTATCGTGGAACTGGATGAGATGCACACTTATATCGGGAACAAAAAAATATTGCTGGATCTGGATTGCTTTTGATAGAGTTGGGAAAAAATTCATCGACTGCTCTTTTGGTAGCAGAGGAACAGAAACAGGACAAAAACTCGGAGAATATTTAAAAGAAAAGGAGATTGAAGAAGTAATGACTGATTACTGGAGGGCATATGCAGAGTTTGTTCCAGAAAATTTTCATACTCAATCCAAAACTGAAACATATACCGTCGAAGGATATAACAGCATATTAAGGCACTTTCTGGCAAGATTGCGAAGAAAAAAAAGTGTTATACTAAGAGTCTTGAAATGCTGAAGTACTCTGTTCTTATGTTAATGAAATATAGAAATAAGGAATTAACTATATTTAATTAACAATACCAATAAAAAATATTTATTGTACTGCTAGATTCTTTTTTTAGTTAACCGTGTTAAGCATACACTTAAATGTAGCAATCAATAAAGTAATTATTATTCACGGCCTTGATATAATCAATTGTGATTATTAAATTGAAGTAATTGAAAAAAGTAATGTTATTGATAATATTGATGATGTATTCAGCGTTAACAACATTGATCTATGAGATTCGAACAGGAGAAGGAAATAAAATGACGGTAATAAATATAACTGGCTGTCAAATGTTTGAGGATGAAATTGTAGAAATTATATACAGCGATCCAAAAATTGACGACGTGATCATCATTGAGAATAGTGACTGCAATGGTATAGCAAAAAAATTAAATGATGTTGGGATATCATACCAGATTATACCTTTTGAGAAAATGCCACTTATTCTAAAAGATACTGATCGTAACTATATAGTTACCATCAACATTCTCAGTATTTCTTTACACGGAGATCCAGCTTCCCTCAGAGATCATGTATATTCTAACGTCAAAGATATTTCACAATATTCTAACGGAATCCTTTTGTTTTATGGATTATGCGGAAACGTACTAAAACAGATCGAAAACGACCTAAATAGCTTATCATGTCCAGTCTCAATTTTGAAAGATAATGATGGAAAGACAGTAGATGATTGTATTGGTGCAGTTGTAGGAGGAAGAAAATCGTTTCTCAAAATGGTCTCAAGCTTTAATCGAAAAAATACACTTGTAATGACACCAATGTGGATCAACAACTGGAAAAAAATGTTTAAATATAGTGGATTTATAGAACATATCGATGATATTGAAACAGCAAAATTTGTATTAGATACAATGGGCTACGAAAACGTGGTAAAAATTAACAACAGATCTCCGCATATAAAGAACTATAAGGATAAAGTTGAAGAGTTTGCGGATCTGTTCGGATTGAATGTTCTGGAAATTGAAGGAAATAGAAAAATAATTCATGATTCATACAAAAACTTTAGGGATACAGTTATGACAAATAATTGTGTAACTTCAATAAATGCCTCCAATACCACCAGGGTATATCCCCAATCCAGAACTGAATTGCAGTATTCTCAATGATGTCTGATCCGGTTTTGCAATGAAATGAAGAAACAGTATTTCACCCAGTTATTAATATATACTATACCTGATATTTTTTAGAGTAAAAAAAGCACCTCTCATGGATGATAGCTTAAGGTTATTTTAAGAAATTGATAGGTAGATATAAATCGGAATAATTTAATTTTCTGTTCTGAATTCAGAGTGTAATTTCAGTATAGATACTGAGTCTGTATTCAACAAAAAATTTTTACAGTTTAAGCTTTATCAGTATAAGCTATAGCTGATTAAACTATTGTGAATCTATAAATTTGGGTTCTAACTATCATGAAATTGATTAATGATCCTTTGATTCCGATCTTTAGTATAATAGCTTTTTTTGGAATGGCTGGCGGTGCATTATTGGGACCTGCTCTTCCACTGATGGTAGAGCCGCTTGAGACCACCACAAAAACAGTGGGCTGGATTATGGGAATATACACATTGTCTACAGCTATCTCAATGTTAGTTTTTGGCATGGTTACTGATCAGATCGGACGTAAAAGAATATTGGTGCCCTGTCTGCTCATAAATGGCATAGCTGGATTTGCCTGCTATTTTGCTCCAAATATTACAATTCTTCTGATACTTCGATTTATTCAGGGAATTGGAATAGCTGGTATGATACCAATTGCAATGACTATGATCGGAGAACTTTATGAAGGACTTGACCGGGTCCATGCAATGGGAAGGATCAGTATCACTACTTCTTTGGGTGCCATTTCTGCACCTCTGATCGGTGGTTCAATGGCTGTTGTATCATGGAACTACCCGTTTCTATTTTATGCCTTAACAATTCCGCTTGCTATCTTTGTTATGTTCATTTTGCCAGAAACAAATCTTGCACCGATAAAAAAGAAACGAATGTTTAGCAAGATGTTTTCAATAATTAAGGATATTAAAATATTTTCTATAATGTTCCTGTGTTTTGTTACATTCTTTTTACTTTTTACTATAGTTATCTATATACCTTTCATTTTGATCAATATATATGGTTTTACAGCTCAAAAAGCAGGTCTTGTAATTGGTATCCAGGGGATATCAATGGTCATGGCTGCTTCACAGGCAAAAATGCTATCAGCAAGATTTCAATTTAGTACTCTTGTTTTTGTGGGGTTTTTATTCATGGGGCTCGCAATATTAGGCATGGGAGTATCCGATTCATTGAATTTAATCTACCTGCTTCTGTTAATATTTGGTATTGGCTTTGGAATTACCCAACCGATGTTAAGTGCCTGGATCACTTATGCATCTCCAAAAAATATGATGGGAAGCACTGTTCTTATATTTAATACAATGAAATATATAGGGCAAACTGCAGCTCCTGCAATCCTTGGTCCAATACTGATGAGAACCGACTTCAGCACTATTTTTATACTTTCAAGTGTATTGGGATTCTTTGTTGTAGTTTCTACACTTTATGCCAGAAAAAAATCGGATTTATTTGAAAGTCTAAACTAGATTTTAAAAAATTTGAGTTTCTATAATTGAAGTCTATTCTGAATCTGATGCTGTAGCTATTTTTACAGTCAATCCTTTTTTAAAATTAGTTCAACTACTGTTTGTAGTCGGTACCAGAGATATACTGATATTTCTTTTTCTTGGACCATCCAGTTCTACAAAAAAAATACTTTGCCATGTTCCAAGAGATAGATTGCTGCTTTTAAAAGGAACAATCGCAGAGTTTCCGAGAAGAACGGCTCTCATATGTGAATCTGCATTGTTATCGATAGTGTCATGTCTGTAACCTGCATTTGGAGGAATGAGCTTTTTTAACATATCCATAATATCTGAAACTAGACCAGATTCATTTTCATTGACAAATACAGCTGAAGTTGTGTGAGATGTATATATTATACATATTCCTTCATTAATGCTGCTTTGTTTTACGATTTCAGAGATTTTACCTGTGATATCGATCACTTCAATACGTTTATTTGTAGATATTTGCATAATTGAGCCTCTTTTTATTCCTCTGACGGATGATTATAATCCATATCTCGCATTAATCCATTATCATATCTGTGTCTCAGTTTCGTCCAAATCATTATTGATTCACACCATGCCTTAAAAAGGTGATTTGCATTGCTAATATAACTATTGACAGAACTATCCTCTGAATCAAAATTTCTTATCACATAATAAATAGTAGATACAATATTTCTATCTGAAGTTTAAAAATTATTGGAGTGGTTGAAAATGAATTTAAAAATTGGTAAAAGTTTCCTACCAAGGGCGAGCATAGTGCTTGTTTTCTTGACAGCATTCATGCTGATGGTAACAGGTTTTGCTTCTGCCCAGACATGGGATGAAAGTGATTTTTCCCAGCAACCCAACTTTGACAGTCAAAAGTAATAAAAGTGTTCTTAGCTTTGTTGTATTCGATCAAAATGCAAACAAAACTAAGAACATATGATATTGTTCCCAATGAGAATATATGCTTTCCCATCGGAACTATTCTGACTGTAAATCAACTTTATGATATCCTTGACTTTTCTACTGTTTTTGGCAAACACAAAAAGAACGGTATCGATATCAACAACCTGCTGAAAGCTCTTGTAAGCTACAAGCTTACAGATAATTTCAGCATAAGTAAAGCCCATGAATGGATTAATCGAGATGAAGTTCTTGATATCTTCAATCTTCCTGAATTCAGTGAAAGAACTCTCTACAGGGTTCTTGAAACCCTAGGAAATAATCGTGAAACGATTATTTCTGATATCCAGGACAGACTGTTTACGAGATATGACTTCGAACATACTAATATCAACATGGACTGGTCTAGTCTTGTGTTGTATGGCGATAAATCGCCACTAGGTAAGTATGGCTATAGTCGTGACCACAGGCCAGATAAAAAACAGATTACATTGGGAATAAGTGAACTTGCAGATCCTATTAATGTCCCTATAGGTATCACAGTTGAACAGGGTAACCTGTCGGACCAGACACATTTCAAGAGAACTTATCAGCAAGTTAATAGAAGATTGAAACAAGGATCACTTGTTGTTTTTGATAAAGGAGCTCATAGTGTAGATAATACTGCCATGATAAGGGCAGATGAGATGCATTATTTGACTGCAAGGAAACTCAATAGAAGCGATGATAAGAAAATAGCAACGTTCTGGGAATCTTCTCCTGAACTGATAGATCCAGAAAATGGAATCTATGGTCTTAAGATCGTTAAAACAAGTAGTGTAAACTACTTCTATTTTTCAAAGAAACTTCAGAAAGAACAACTTGATTCAAAAGCAAGAAAAGTTATGAGACAAATAAAGGAAGCAAAGGTAATACAGGAATCTATTGACAAGAACAAAAAAATTCCTAAAAGATTCAGGATCAACAATGTCCTTGTTGATGTGACTTATTCTCTGCAGACAAAACTGATGGAGCTTGATGAACAGGAAGCTACAAAACTTCTTGAAGAACATCTTATTACAGGCAGAGAAGGATTTTTCTGCCTGAAATCAAGCGAGAATTTGACACTAATAGAAGCTCTTCAAACATACAGAAAAAAGGATAGTATCGAGAAAATTATTAATTCGCTGAAAAATGAGATAGAGATTAAACCACTACGAGTATGGACGGATGCTAGCATTTATGGTGCTGTGATCATTGGGTTCATTGCACAACTGTTCATATCGTTGATGCGATATGAGTTCAACGAACTCAAGCACAAGTCAACAAAATTCATCAAAAATAGCCTATTGAATTTGACAGTAACCGTTGATTGCACGAAAAGTCGAGCAAAAAGGTACATTTACGCAAACTTTGATACCATGAACACGCTGATTTTAAGGCAAAAATGGACAAAATCGTAGTACTTAGCATGAAATAATTTGAACTGTCAAATAGCTTTTCCTGACAAAAAAACGAGAATTTTGGGTTGAAAGAGAATACATTATCTTCTCCAAGGAGTCAAAACTGTCAAACTTGGGCAGCAAGAGTTTGGGATAAATATGACAAAAGAAAATGTTGGAGACGATTTCAAATGGATAGTCCAGATGAGTGGTATTGATGGACATACCTCAACCGGTGTCCAGCTGGTCATTGGAGATTGTGATGAAAATCCAATGTTCCTGATAGGATGGAGCCCGGGTGACAGTACAGAATCTCCAATATATAAAGAATACAATGGTGGCTGGGGAGAAGCTACTACTGATCTTCCTGCTGGAATGAGTGTTAGCGGTAACTACAACGAAGATTACTATGAAATCGTGATCCCAAAAGATGCCGTTAGTGAGGGTGATAAATATTGCTGGGCAATTAATGTAGAGGCAACTGCACCGGGTGTTATTGGAGAAGAAACCGAAAGTGTACAGCAGCATTTCCCTGCAGATTGGGGAAGATGGAATGCTCCCACTGAAAACTGTTACTGCGAAACAATTGAGAGAACAGATGAGAAACCGTACCGTGGTGGCATGGGCATGGATACAGATGTTCCGACTGCCAGCTCGATATTCACAGTAGCTTTTATTGGAATGTCTCTACTGGTATTCATGAGATTCAGAAAAGATGAATAAGCATTAAAATATGGCCTTTCGGCCATTTTTATTTTTCTTAATCCTTTGCTGCAGAAAATTCATCCTTAATTCAAAGCTGCTTTTAATGGATTATCCTTTTTTTACTCAATATTTTTTTTAAAATTTATAGTGAACTTTGTACCACGGGTTCTATTGATGTGTAAATTGCCGTGCAGCTGCTGTGTCAGCATTGATATTAACTTTAAACCAAGAGAATTACTTTTTTTTGGGTCTATATTTTCAGGCAATCCAATGCCGTCATCACTTACAGTGAAAACATATGAATCATCAACTGACCTGAATCCAATATATATATTTCCAGATTTCTGAGAAGGATAGGCATGTTTTAGTGAATTGGTGATCATCTCATTAAGTAAAAGACCAACCGGAGTAGCAGTATCAATTCCCAGATTTACATTTTCCACATTAACATGAACCATTACGTTTTCATTTTGCTTGTATAATTGGATCAGGTAGTCAGAAATCTGTTTCACATAATCGGGCATATTTATGTTAGCATAGTCATCTGCTTCATACAGTTTTTCGTGGGCAATTGACATAGACCTTATTCGGGTCTGTGATCTGGTAAGTACAGCTTCAAGCAGCTCGTCATTCAGGTTTCTTTTCTCCAAATTAATTAAGCTTGAGATAACCTGAAGATTATTCTTTACACGGTGGTGAATTTCCTTTAATAGAATTTCGTTTTTCTGGACATTTCTTACCTTAACCTTATCTGTAATATCAAAGATGGTACCATCTATCATATTTTTTGGGTTGACCTTTCCCCTTTCACCAACCCATTTTATAGAACCATCTGATGTAATTACCCTGTATTCGATATCATAAAATATGTTAGCATCTATTGCTTTTTGAATTGACTGTTTTACAAATTCCTTATCATCAGGATGAATAATGCTGGAATATGGCCTGGTAGTGCTATTGATAAAATCCACAGATCTGTATCCAGTAAGTTCTTCTATCTTATCATCCAGGAATTCCATTGTCCAGTCAGGATCATTGCAACATCTGAATATGACAGCAGGTACATTTTTTAAAATCAACCTGAGCCACAGCTCATTGTCATGAAGCTTTTGTTCTATTGTTTTCTTTTCCGTGATATCCCTGAAAATGAACAGTTTCCCGGTATGTTCTCCATTTTTACTTTTAATGCAAGAAGAGCGAATATCGATCCATTTTTTATGCCCTTCTGTCTCAGAGAAACATTCAATGTGCTCAACATCTCCTACATTTTTTCCATTTAAAATTTGAAAAGGTTTGAAAAGATTACCGAGGGGCTGCCCTTTTATACACACCTCATTGCCAAATAGATCAACAGCGGTACGATTTATATCTGTAATCCTATTCTGACCATCTACTAATACAATCCCATCTGTCATCTCATTAAATATCTGGCTTCTGACTACAGGTAAAGGATCAAATATTTTATAATAAAAAATTCCATATCCAAAAAACATACTTGCTATAAATATCCCAAATGGACCCATGTCAATGCTGTATGGATTTTTGTTTAAAAGATTTATAATTAGTGCAATCCATGGAAAAAAAGCACCAACTAACAGAATCATATAATTTTTTTTATAGTAACCTGTAGATTTTCTGTACTCATTAAACAATAATAAGGTCCCTGCAAGTAAAAATAAATTCAGATATATAATGTGAAAATATCCCCATGTGCCTCTCTGAAAATCGATTATATATAGTCCATTTAAACTTTTTATTGTAAGATCATAATAAAACATATAATGTATATGGTTAGTAGAAAGCATTACCATACTTATAACGGGTACTAGGAAAATTGCAATTACCACAGGTGCTTTTAGTGAATTTGATTTGCCAGTATACTGCAACACAAAAATAAGCCATATTGCAGGCAACAAATAAATGACCGAAAGCTGAAAATTTAGCCACATTGTGGCACTAAAAACATCACTGCTTTGTAGTTCGAAAAAGTAAGCTATAGAATAAGCTGCCCCTGCTAACATAAGAGTTGCAATCGAGTTTGTTCCCTGTTTATTGTGATTTTTAAAGCACAGAGCAGAAACCAGTATAAGGATAACCGTGCAAAATAGCAGCGCATTCAGCACAAATAACTGTAGTGAAATTTCTGAAATCAAATCGTTTTATCTCCAATAAAAGAATCACATTTAGAAATTCTGGCCTGGCATGAAACAATTATAACTACCATTATTTACTTGTTTTGTAATGACTTGTCGGTTGACAAAAAGAGTAAATACTAATCATGCATATTTTATTTTAGTACTTATTTCAGGTCTAAATTCTGAAAGGTACATCTCAAATTAACAATGGTGGGGCCAATGGGACTTGTAAAAAGAACAAAAGAAAATCTGAAGAAATGTCTCTGTATAAAATGTCCAAGCTATGCTGCAGTATGTAAAGTGAAATCAATACCAGATAATCTGGTGCATATGCTAAAAAAAGATATTGAGACTGTTGAACACATGGAAGGTTTATTTTGTGCTTTCGGTAAAAGTAAGTGCATAACCAGAGAAAAGGGATGTATATGCCCGGAATGTGAAGTTTACAGCGAAAATAATCTTTCTAAAATGTACTTTTGCCTTGAAGAGCGAGGTAAATAATCAGGGTAGTTGCATATTTTTTATTCTTTTTGGATACACCATAAATAGTGCTATGCAACATTTCTGAAAATCCCATATCAATGGCAAAGAAGTTATGGCTGAATTCTCGAAGATCATTTCATAAAAAATAGACCAATTCAAAGCATTTTTGGATAATATCCTTCTGCAGTGATATCTTAACCCATTTAGAAAAAATACTCTGGGTTGTTTCCGGATGACGTATATTACGGAACCTAGACAGCAAGGGCACTGAATAATTACAGGGTGAGTGAGGATAGGTTCCCAGAATTCTTGATCCTTTAAAATTAACAGGGCTGAGAGATTAAAAACAATCAATGATGTTCTTTTACATTTAATTCGCACTGCCTGTAATACAAATTTTTATCTAGCCAGTATCACATTGGAAACTTTCTAATTTATATGTAAGTTTCATTATAATACTAAGTATCCAAAAGATATCAAAACTTAGGAGGAAAAATATGTATTGTTACCAATGTGAAGAAACAGTTAAAGGAGAGGCATGCACCAAAACAGGCGTATGTGGTAAATCTGATGAAGTGGCAGATTTGCAGGACCAGCTCATATACATGCTTAAAGGGCTTGCTGTTGTCAATCAGAAAGCAAGAGAAAAGATTCCTGAAGATTCTGGATTGAAAGCTCAGATACTTAAATTCATAAAGGGAAATCAGAAAACCAAAGATGAAGATTTAGAGGAACACATCAATTCACGGTTTATGGAAGAATCAATTTTCTCAACAGTAACCAACGTCAATTTCAGTAATTCCTATTTCAAAAACCAAATTCAGGAAACATACAGACTTCGTGAAGGACTAAAATCCATACTCAAAGAGAGTGGTGTAGATCTGAGCAATCTTCCTTCTGCAGTCAATGTTAAACCTGAGGATCTTACCAGTACCCCAGAAGTTAGTATACTTTCAACCGAGAACGAAGATATCAGGTCCCTTAGAGAATTGCTTACCTATGGAATAAAAGGCATGGCAGCATATGCATATCATGCAAGGATGCTTGGATGTACTGATAATGAAATTTCAACATTTATGGAAAAAGGCCTTGCAGCAACACTTGATGATTCACTTTCCTCAGATGATCTGACAGGTCTTGTGCTTGAATGCGGTAGTGTTGGCGTTAAAACAATGGCTCTTCTTGATGAAGCAAATACTGCTGCCTATGGTCACCCTGAACCAACAAACATCAATATTGGAGTTCGTGACAATCCAGGAATCCTGATCAGTGGACATGACCTCAAGGATATGGAACAGCTGCTGAAACAGACCGAAGGTACTGGAGTGGATGTCTATACCCATGGAGAAATGCTTCCTGCAAATACATATCCTGCATTCAAGAAATATTCCCACCTTGTAGGCAATTATGGAGGTTCCTGGTGGAAGCAGAAAGAAGAGTTTGAAAAATTCAATGGTCCGGTACTGATGACTACAAACTGTCTTGTACCGCCGGCAGATTCCTATTCGAACAGAATCTTCACCACTGCAATGGTTGGATTCGAGGGACTAAAGCACATTGATGAAATGGAAAATGGTACTAAAGATTTCTCAAGAATCATTGAAATAGCAAAAAATTCCAGACCACCTGAAAAGCTTGAGGATGGTGAAATAACCGCAGGTTTTGCTCACAATGCAGCCCTTTCAGTTGCCGATAAGATAGTTGATGCCGTCAAAGGTGGCCAGATATCCCGATTTGTTGTAATGGCAGGATGCGATGGAAGACATAAAGAAAGAGAATACTACACCGATTTTGCAAAACAGTTACCTGAAGACGCTGTGATCCTGACAGCCGGTTGTGCAAAATACAGATATAATAAACTTGACCTGGGCGACATAGGTGGTATACCAAGAATTCTGGATGCGGGACAGTGTAATGATTCCTATTCACTGGTAGTTGTTGCACAGAAACTGGCACAAGCTTTTGATCTTAAAGATATAAATGAACTGCCGGTATCATACAACATTGCATGGTATGAGCAAAAGGCAGTTCTGGTACTTCTTGCACTTCTCAGCCTCGGGGTCAAAAATATTGTGCTGGGTCCAAAACTGCCGGCATTTGTATCACCCAATGTACTCAATGTACTGGTTGAAAACTTCAATATCAGTGCCAATACCACTGTCGAGAATGACATGAAGAGGCTCATTTAAGCCTCTTTTCACCCCTCTTTTTAACTATAATTTCCTTCTTATTTCGCGGATTTTATCGCCACTGTCCAGTACTCATAACTGATTTTCTGAGCTGTTTTCCGGTTAATTAAAAGTACATTGTCTGCTATATCTAAAAATATATATTGGATCATCCTTTATGGAGTCGATTTTCATTTTTTTGATAAAATCGTTGAGCAAAAAATAATGAATGTATCCAGAGGATAAAATCAATAGAGGTACTTTTAATTTGACAAAAGAATGTGCAATTTCAAGGTATACCAGTTTTGGTCGAAAAAGAAGCATGCAGATATTTTTCATTATTGCTTTATTTGTAGTATTGTGGTCGATTTTTCTGCATTTCTATCCTCCTGCACAGATAGTGGCAATGCTTGGAGTACGAAATGTTTACATTTTTGTATTTTTGTTGGCAATGATTGGAGGAGTTTCTATTTTCACCACTACTCTATTTTACACTTCATTGATCACGATCGCTTTTGGCGGGGTTAACCTTATCTGGCTCTCTTTATTTGCAAGTACTGGTCTTCTTTTTGGAGACCTTATATTTTATTATATGGCTAAAACCGGAAGCCAGTGTGTACCTCAAAAATATGAAAATATTGTTAGTCGTTTGAAAGAATTCATGTACAGATACAGTGACAGAACAATCATCTTTATAATTTTTGCCTACTCTCTTACTCCACTTCCAAGTGATGCTATTTCAATTGTTCTTGGAGTATCAGCGTTTCCAATTAGAAAAATGATTCTGCCACTGATTTTAGGTAAATTTTTACTGATACTGCTCTTTATTGAAATTGTATTTCTTGGGTACAGCTTCTTTTAACAGATCTAAATAACCAGATTTATCCATATATATCAACGATTTTTTAGTCTCTTACTTATGAAAACATATACAACAACCAGTCCCATCAGGATGAAAATAACTCCCAGAGGATTTGTGAATGTCAGGTCAGTTCCTATAAGCAGACCATGAATCAGGGCAAATAAAAACGCAACATAATTCACCAGGTGAATGTATCTCCATCCAGATTTTATTTTACTTCTATATATTCCAGCGAGTGCACCAATAATAAATAGGTATAAAGCAGGTCTGCCAGCTAATTCAAGAAATGTTTCCAATGGGCTCAGAACAACACTAAAAGGGGATAAGCTGCCAACATTTATGGCAAAAGATGTTGCATGAGTCAATATAAGAGCCAGTCCTATTGCACCAAATAAATGATGTATTCTCAGAAATGGTTTTCCAAAAATCTTCCTAACTTCCATCATATATTCAGAAGAAATAATTGCCACAAATAGACTGATAAACCCAAACAGAGCTGCTCCACGAATCAGCATCTCCAGGGCAGAGGCTGGAGTTTGAAATATTGTATACAAAGTACCAATTACAAGTAATAACAAAACAGCATAAACGGCTGCTTTTATTCTGAAAATAGTTTCATCTTTCATCAAATTACCCTTCCTGATAAATTATATGATTAAAGGTATGCATTTGTAACATAGTGGTGAACCATCCGATGACTGTTGAAATAATATGCGATCATTCCAATTGAATTGTTCATTATCCGTATCCATCTATTCCTTGCCTGATAATATGTTGGAATAATGACATACTCAAGCTTATTGTAAAAATCATCTTTTTCAAGAGTTTCTGTCTCTTCAGGACTCCAGTCTTCACTTGGATGGGGGCCTATAGACCATCCTGTAACACCTTCTATACACCCTTCAATCCACCATCCAGCAAGGACACTGAAATTTACCACACCGTTGTGAGCTGCTTTCATACCACTTGTACCTGAAGCTTCCAATGGCCTTTGAGGAGTGTTCAACCATACATCTACTCCAGAAGTTATCTTTGAAGCAAGTTCCATATCATAGTTTTCCAGGTAAACAATCTTAATTTCATTCTCCAGTTCCTTTATATGTTTGAATATTTCTTCGATCAATTTTTTTCCTTCATGATCTCTTGGATGAGCCTTTCCGGCAAAAATGATCTGAATCCTGCCTTTAGAATTAATCCTCTTAAGTCTTTTTATATCCTGAAAAATAAACTTTGGCCGCTTATAGCCTGTTGATCTTCTGGCAAATCCAAGCGTGAGGGAATCATAATCCAGATCTGTGTTTTTAAGCCTGTTAACATAATCTATAAGTTGTTTTTTTGCCTTCATGTGAGTATTCCATATCTCACTGTCAGTGATTCCATGAACCCTGACAAGAAGTTCTGGTTCATTTGCCCATCCAGGAATATATCTGTCATACAGTTCCCTGAAGCATTGACATGTCCATGTATAAGAATGAACTCCGTTTGTTATTGCTTCAATTTTATATCCCGGGAACATTTCTGCTGAAATATCCCTGTGTCTTTTAGCAACCCCATTTATAAAATTGGATAAGTTCAGGCCAAGAAGAGTCATATTAAGTTTCCAGTCCTTCCCTCCGTATTTACGCAATAGCCTTTGAATTTCCTCATCTGTGATTAACTGGTCAACAATATCAAAACTAAATTTGTCATGGCCTGCTTCAACTGGAGTGTGAGTGGTGAACACGCATAATTGTTTCACCTTTTTAGAGTTCATTCCATCCCGGTTCAGTAATTCAATAGTAAGAAGACTGGAATGTCCTTCATTCATATGATATTTCCTTATATTGAAACCGAGTGCATCAAGCATTCTAACTCCACCCATCCCAAGAACGATTTCCTGCTTCAACCTGTATACCTGGTCCCCTCCATAAAGATGATGAGTGATTTCTCTATCCTGTGGATCATTTACCTCAAGGTCTGTATCAAGAAGTATAACAGGCACCTTCAAACCTGTAGGGCTTTTATTTTCATACAGCCAGGCTCCTATTTTTACTTCCCTGCCTCCAATGTTGACGCTCACGTGGGTGGAAAGCATCTTCATATATCTATTGGGATCCCAGTCTTCAGGATGTTCTGTCTGCCGACCTGCTTCATCGAGTTTCTGTCGAAAATATCCTTTCTTACTGATCAGGGTTACTCCAACCAGTGGAACATTCAAATCAGTACTTGACCTGATCGTATCTCCAGCCAGCACACCCAGACCCCCATTATAGGTTGGAATTTCGTTATTCAAACCTATTTCCATTGAAAAATAAGCTATTTTTTGTCCGTCTAAAACTCCTTCAAGTTGATCCATTAAATCCCCCATTTTTGTATCACGTTATAAATAACTGGAAGCAATTCCAGGATATATATTATAGTTTTTAGCATTGAATTCTATATTCAATTAATTGTATTATATTTCTATTTGAAGGTAATTAAATCATTGGGTATGCAGCCTAGTGAACTACTCCACGCCTACACATGGAGTTCCTGCTTCACCTCTCTTCCCAAAAAAAGCAAATTCACAGACTCTTCCATAATCACATCAAATTAATGTAGATAATTTTAAAAATAATGTTGCCCTTACGGGAAATACTGAACAGAAATATCTGTTTACTCCAACATAAAAAAACACTCTAACATAATCAGGATATGAGAATTAAATGCATCAAAATACATTCACACAAAACCCTACCAAACCTGTTGATGTAAAAGATCGTTCTATTGGCGAACTTATTGATGCCATGACACACACTGGCTTCCAGGGAAGAAAACTGGCGGAGTCAGTTCATGCATGGAATAATATGCTGCATGAAAAAAACCTAACAATATTTATGGGACTTACAGGAGCAATGGTACCTGCAGGGATGCGAAAAATAATACTGTACTTAATTGAAAACAGACTTATTGATTGTCTTGTCAGCACAGGAGCAAATATATTCCATGATTGCCACGAAGCTCTTGGAATGAAACATTATGTTGGTTCTCATAAAGCAGATGACAGAGTACTTTTCGAAAACGGAATAGATCGGATATATGATGTGTTTGCTATTGAAAAAGAATTTAGAGATACGGATAACCTGATTGCGGATTTTGTCCAAAAACTTGATGACAGGCCATATTCTTCTAGAGAATTTATCTATCTTCTTGGAAAAGAAATAGAACAACTTGGAGGAAATGAGGATTCGATTATCGTCAGTGCTTATAGGAATAATATCCCGATTTTTATTCCAGCATTGTGTGACAGTTCAATTGGTATAGGTCTTGCAATTGCAAGAAGGGAAAATTGCAATTTAAAAATCATAGATCAGATTAAGGATGTAGACGAAATTACACAGATTGTAGAAAAATCAGAGAAGACAGGAGTTATCTATATAGGAGGTGGTGTACCGAAAAATTTCATCCAGCAAACTGAAATCGTGTCATCGATTATGGGAATAGAAGGTGGCGGACATGATTATGCAATTCAGTATACAACAGATGTTCCACACTGGGGCGGATTATCAGGGTGTACATTTGATGAGGCGGTATCATGGGGCAAAATCTCAACCAGTGCAAAAAAGGTACAGGTCTTTGTTGATGCCACCATAGCACTACCCATTGTCTCACATGCATTGTTTGAAAAGACAAAATATCTCAAAAGAACATATCCGATATTCAATTGGACAAACGGCTCTGGCAATTCCGGTCTGGAGATAAATTATATTTAATTAAGGTATCTTAATACTAAGTGACCCGTGCTTTCTGTCCTACAATAGAATATGTGAGATCACAATAGCTTTATTAAGTTTAAACAATATATTAGTGATAGTTTGTTATATGAGGTTTATCAATGGGAAAAAGAACTCGAATCATAAATGACCCATCTGAATTAGTTCCACTGCTCAGGATATTTGGTTCCAGAACAAATAAAAGTGTATTTGATGTGCTGTCCACCAGATGGATGACAAAAAAAGAAATGGACGAATATCTTGGAAAGGATTCGAGCAACAGTATACTATTATTAAAAAAAAGCGGTCTTGTTGAAAGTCAGTGGAAGATACCAGAACCGGGTAAAAAACCTTCCATGGAATATCATACATCATATTCAAAAGTTCAAGCAAACTTCCAGTGCTCTTTTGAAGATTTAAGTGACATTATCATGTTAGCTTTTAAACCTTATGATGAAGTTTGTGATGCAATAGAAGAACTTGAAAGATTGGTCAAAGAAGGAAATCAATCAATGAGTAGTCTTACTAGAATACTTAACAAAAGTCCGCTGTATATACGTGCTGTTGCCCGTCGTTCACAAAATATATCGGTGATGGGTCAAAGACTTAAAATCAGTGAGGAAATCGAATGATAAAGCTCTTGCACAGCAAGAGTGGAATAACAAAGTTCCAGATCCTGATAGAAATCGCTGCTCATCAACCAAATGTTCGGCAGAAAGAAATAGCTGAAAAAATTGGAATCACTCCTCAGGCTGTATCTGAATATATCAAAGAGCTGGTAAATGAAGGATTTATTGAATCGAAAGGAAGAGTCAGATACAGGATCACCAAAACCGGTGTGGAATGGGTTCTGGAAAATGCAGCAGAAATGAAAAAATATGCCCAGTTTGTGATGGGAGATATTATCAGTCATGTATCTACATGGACAGCTATTGCTGAAAAGGATCTTTCTAAGGGAGAAACGGTATATCTGAATATGAAAAATGGACTTCTCTATGTCAGTCCTAATGGAAACACAGACGCCAGGGGGGTCACAATTTCTGATGCTAAAGCAGGGGAAGATGTTGGAGTAACAGAACTGGTAGGACTTATTAATCTTGAAACCGCGAGTATTTCTATATGTAAAGTTCCACGTGTTGAAAGAGGGGGTTCAAGAAATACAGACCTCAAAAGACTTAAAATGCTGTCTGAATCAAAACCTTACATTGCTTCTGTAGGAGTGGAAGCACTCATATCTCTTAAAAAAATTGGGATCAAACCTGATGTGATGTTTGGAGCTCGTGAGGCCGTTATAGAAGCAGCTTATCATGGGCTTTCTTCAGTAGTTGTATCGATTGATGAAGAAGTTCCAGCTATTTTAAGTCGTCTGGAATCTGAAAATCTGGAATATGAGCTCGTGGATTTAACTCTGCAGTGAGGTGATTGAACCATGAAAATTATGGTAATCTCTGACACACATATCAAGCCCGGTAAGCCAGTTCCACAGTTTCTCATGGATATCGATAAATATGATACCATTGTCCATGCCGGTGATTTTACATCTTTTGAATTCTATAATCTACTGGAATCGACAGGTAGGCTCAAAGCAGTCCATGGTAATGCAGATGAACAAAAGATTAAAGATCTGCTCCCGGAAAGATTAATCTTTGAAGCCGATGGCGTGAAAATCGGAATAGTTCATGAAGGAGCCCTATCAATTAATGACACAACAGCCCTTAGGTATCTTGCACTTGAAATGGAAGTGGATATACTAATTTTTGGGCATTTTCATCGCCCTCTGATCGAAGAAAGCGACATTATCCTTATATGTCCCGGATCTCCAACAGCTCCAAGAATGGCAGATCCTTCATTTGTAGAGATAAATGTTGATAAAGGATCTGTTTCAATCAATATACTGCAAGCTGAAGGTCACTGCTGTAATTATCTTGAATTTTTGAAAAAACTGGATTCTAATGAGAAATAGCTTTACTGTGATTATAAAAAAGTTCAGGTTCTGTTCTCAATTGTCTCTATTTTGAACATAACACCCATTCCTTCAAGACTAAGGTGAACTTTATCTCCAAACTCCAGAATTTCATTTACATCCACATTATCATCCCAGTCATATACATAATCATAAGATCCCTGCATTGGCTGGAAGCCGAGGGACATAAGGGCTCGATTTACCTCCGACGGTCTGGTTCCATCACTACTGAACCATACTAAGAGATATGTTTTCATCATAATCACCTTGTAAGATATTATGAGACTAATGTTTATGTCACTTGTGGTCAGTTGGATTGCCAAAAATCTCTGAATTATCTACTCTTAAATCTTAAAAAATATGCACCCTCTGACAGGGTGCAGGCAGAGTTAACAGATTTACTCTCTATGATCATTAGAAGAAAGCAATTATTGACCTTCTTAAATAAATAGAGAGTCAGTGTTTGTTCATAAAGAATCTTCTTTAAGAGATCTTAAAGCTTTCAATACCATTTCAGCATAATGTGTTTTACTGGTATTGTAATGTTCTATTGCTTTAATTATATTATTCTGAGATCCGTCAAGTGCATCTATTCTGTCAAGAGTATTTCTGGCTGCATCAAGTACCCACATATCCCTTGTATCAGCATCAACAACGTTTATTGACTCAGGCCTTACTGATGTAAGGATATCTCCTTCTGCAGTAGTAAAAGTACTGGGTTTACCTACAACAGCGACAAAAGCAGGAGTTTCACATTCGGATAGCATCTGAGCTGCTTCTGGCTGATATTGTCCTGCATACACAAGGAAAGAACCTGTGGGATCTGAAACTCTTCCTCTCCAGTATTCAGAATCGGTCCCAATATCTTCGGTCTCCGTAAGAGTTCCAATAATAAAGAGGCGGTTTACTTTTGCTCCAGTCGGTGTTAAGAGATATTGAGGAGCATAAAGATCATTCTCATCTTTGAAGCTTAGGTTGGAATCTCTGAATTCCTGAGCAAAAACCCTCTGGGCAACTTCTCTAACATATCCTTTCATCTTATACCACCGCCTCTGCTCTTGCAACCAATTCATCGATCATTCCTATATCAGGTTTTGATCCCTTTGTTATCTCATCTACCAGAATATATCGATCCATCTTTGAACCTGATATTGAGTAATAACGACCATTCAGCTTACCCTTAATGTGCTCCATGACAACTCCCTGATCAAGAGCATCAGCAGCCATCGCGATGGCATTATCGAGTGTGATATCTGCAAGTTGTTCTGTAAGTTTACGTCCGATAATGGCTTCCTGTACTGTAGACCCGTTATCAAAAACTGCCTTGATTCTTAGATCATAGACACCTTCCACTTTTCCATGTTCGGTACATGCTCCTTTTGTAAGGGCCCTATTACATTCAGGACATCTTTTGATCAGGCCAGAGCCTACCTGTATATCAACCATTGCACCTGTGAAACTAACCGTGGAAGTTCCAATCTCAATTTCATCCTCAATTTCTTCTATAGAACTTGTACGATTGAGATTTATCTGAAACTTATCGTTCCATTCATTCACAACAACATTCTTGAACAGGTAGTTTTTTCCCTCTTCAACATCAGGAAGATCTGCATTTTTCCACTTTGTAAATTTGATCACACCTGTTTCGTCACCGATCAGTCCAACCTGAGAAATTGATTCATGCGAATTTTCCCATAATTGTGCAATTTTTCCTTTGACTGTGACCCATTTCCCATCTTCATTCAGTTCATCTATGCTCATCTGCTGCACTTCAAACTGCCCTGAATAGAACTTATTCTTACTGATGTTATGCTCTTTAAGAAAATAATTAACAACACTGCGCTGAGCTTCATCCTCAGGTACTTTAAATTTAGTTACCAGTTTATTCAATCTTTCTTCGATTTCTTCTAAAGGTATATCTACATCAAGTTCAATGAATTTATTTCTGATATTTTCTGCAGTTGCTTTTATGTTCATACGAATCTACCTCAAGCCTCTTGTCTGTTAGTTTTGAGAGGCATACAATAGTACGCAATAGTCCTATATATATCTGCACTGAGCACAGTGAAAGTTTTTTTTACAAATGGATGTGTCCATAACAGACCATATAAATTACAAAATAAATTCAAAATTGTAATCTGAATAGCAGATTCTGATACCAAGTTCTTAATTATATATAAGGTTCCAAATTAATATTGAATTAGTTATAGGAGTCACTGATCAATTTCAATTTTAGAATTGATTAATGTGGAGCCATGTTATAAATTTAATTGACTAAAAGGAGTTGGGTTAAATATGACTGTAATGGATAGCTTAATGCTTGCTGTAGATCAGATGATAGCAGCCATTCCTATAGTGGTTGCTGTTATTGTATTACTTATTGTAGGGTGGATTGCAGGAAGATCTCTGGGCAAGATCGGGTCAAAAATTCTGGACAAAATAGGTCTTGACAATCTCATTGATAAAACATCCCTTGGAGATATTATAAATAAAGCAGGAATGACCACGGTTGCGTTTTTTGATGGCGTTATTCGCTGGTTTGTCTACATAGTATTTGCTGCAATAATCATAGATTATCTAAATATAGAAGTGGTTGCAGACTTTATAACATTGATACTTGCATATATTCCACTTATAGTTGCAGCTCTGGTAGTACTGATTGTAGGTCTGATTGTGGTTGATTTTATTGCTAATACAGGACACAAACTTCTAGTAGCTACAGGAGTAAATGAAAGAATTGAAAGCAGTGCTATAGGAGGGCCTATCAAAGCTACAAACACAACTGCAGCAGGAATTATAACCGGACTAATAAAATTGTTTGGTTATCTGATATTTATAATTGCAGCACTGAACATTCTGCAGCTTCCAATGATCACAGACTTTTTGATCATGATTGCAGCATACCTTCCACGTGTTATTCTTGGTGTTCTGATACTTGTTCTGGGTATTGTTTCTGTTGATTTCTTCATGAGATATATCCAAAACACTATCACAGAAATGAAGGTTGAAGGTGCTAATTTTATAGTTCCGCTTGTTAGAGGATTCCTATTCCTGGTAGTGATTCTAATTGCATTGGATACAATGTTAATCGATACGGGAATTCTGTATGCATTCTTGATGCCTCTTGGTTGGGGTATTGCTATTGTTGTGGCATTCAGATGGGGAGTAAAAGACGCACTCGTCGCATATGCACAGAACAGAAAATGAGGGAAGCATTCCATCCCTCATTTTTACTTCCATTTAATTATATCAAAAGTGAACTATTTTAGCAATTAGCGTCTATATACTAATTGATGGATGAGCTTGTTTTTCTTCTTGTTGCTTTTCTTGCTGAAATAATTGGAACAATGGCAGGTTTTGGGTCGTCAACTATCCTGATGACATTTGCACTTTTTTTGTTCGATTTTAGAACGACATTAACACTGGTAGCATTCTTTCACCTTTCTGGCAGTGCTGGAAGAATAATATTCTTCCATAAAAGCATAAACAAAAGATTGCTGATCCTCTTTGGAATTCCTGGAGTTATTTTTACATTTATTGGAGCAATACTTGTCAGATACATTTCTTCAGAATTTCTGGAGTTTTTTCTTGGAGCTTTTCTTCTTACATATGTACTTATATCCGTCCTGAATCCCGAATTCTCTGTTAAAGCAAGTAAAGTTAACAGTACAGCAGGAGGCATACTTTCAGGTTTTATCTCAGGTATAATAGGTACTGGAGGTATCATAAAAAGCGCATTTCTTACATCTTTCAAACTTGAAAAATCAGTTTATATTGCAACTGCTGCTTCAATTTCATTTATAATAGATATCATAAGAATTTCTATCTACCTTTCAGAAGGATATCTTTCATCACAATATTACATCTACATTCCTGTACTGTTCACTATAGCTCTGATAGGTTCTTTCATTGGAAAGAATATAGTCAATATGATTTCAGAAAAGAGGTTCAGAGTATTTGTACTGGTAGTCATAGCATTAATGAGTCTGAAGTTCATATTTGATGGAATATCAAAAATTTTTGGCTTCATCTAATCATACTGAAAAGTAGTAGCTTCTGACCAAAAAATATATTTTACTATTTAATTGAAAAATTGCCTTATCTTTTAATCCTAAATCTTTTCAATATCCTCAATTGTCTTTCCACTCAGGACAGACTCAGGACGAATATCTAAAATATCTCCATTATGATCTGTACTGATATCTTCACCTTTCATTTTAAGAAGCAGCCATTGGCCTTTATTTCTACCAGATGACTTTATAAGTGCAAATTTTCCCTGTACCTTCTCACCACTGAGAATGACTTTAACATGACCTTTTTTGATAGAATCCTTCATTGAGATCAATTTATCGTCTTTCTCATTTATGTTCTCATAGGTTCCCTTATCCCACACAATAACAGTTCCACCTCCATATTCATCTTCAGGAATGACACCTTCAAAGTTAGCATATTCAATGGGATGATCTTCAGTTTCGATTGCAAGACGTTTCTTAGAAGGATCCATAGAAGGTCCTTTTGGAACAGCCCATGACTTCAATACACCATCAACTTCAAGTCTGAGATCATAATGAAGATTACGTGCATTATGTTTTTGAATAACAAATACTGGATACTTATGTTCCTCAGTGCGATTTCCGGATGGTTCTGAAGTTTTATTAAAATCTCTTTTCTTTTTGTATTCAGCTAAATTCTCTGACATAGAATTTACCTCAAATTAATAATTAATTTAAAATATTAATAAGATTTTGATAGGTGACATATTTATCCGAATATTTTAAAGAAAGCTCTCAAAAAAGGAATAAATACACAGATCCTTATACAGATGAAGGAAGCAGCAATGAGCAAACTGAAAAAAATACCAGTTATAGATATATCATGGGATGCTGAAGGAATACTTATAGAACGTAATAACAGATTTCTTGGAACAGTTGACATTCCAGATTGTGATTTAAAAAATGTAATGGTCCATATAAGGGATCCTGGAAGACTTGAAAACATTTTATATCCTGGAAATAAGCTATTACTGAAAAAAAGAAACGGGAAAAATAGAAAAACAAATTGGGAGCTCATTGCAGCCAGAGTGAAAAATGAGTGGATACTGGTAAATTCAGGATATCATCACATGATAGCCCGATACATTATAGAAAATGACATGATACCATCAATAGGTAAAATTGAAAAAGTGATGTCTGAGAAAAGATTTGGAGATAGCAGGCTGGACTTCCTTATATTAAATCATGATGGTTCAAAGATATGGACAGAAGTAAAGGGATGCACAATGGCAGAAAAAAATACTGCTCTGTTTCCTGATGCAGTGACATCCAGAGGAAAAAGGCATATAGAAGAACTGATCAGGATAGTTGAAATGGGGGATAGAGCACTTCTTCTGATACTTATCTTTAGACCAGAGTCAAAATGCTTTGCCCCAAATAACATAATTGATCCGGAATTTTCCAGATCGTTTGAACTTGCCACAAACAAAGGAGTTTTGGTACATCCGGTCATATTGAAATATGAGAATGGAACAATATATTACCTATCAGAGATTCCCCTCTGCAAATAAATAAAAAACAAACATCTTTTTATTCATTGAAATGATTTGCATATATATATGAAATTTGAAGCAATTGGAACCGTTTTCAATCATGCGTATGAAGATTCACTGAAAATACTGGCATTCTGGAAGGATTGTGTCAGCGCCATTGAAATGAAAAATGATATATATGTCAAATCTTTGTTTTCAGATGAATATTCACATTATATTATAATCCATGATCCACTGACAATCTGCTATTCTGAAGAAAAGGATGAGTGGAACAGAAGATTTTCACAGAATGCAGGAATTTCTATTGTCAAATTTTTGAAATCTGAAGAAAATATAGTATATGTAAAGGGCCTATTTGCAGAAAATTCATCTAGCGTATATACAATTTTACCATACACGATGTTTGATGAAAAGGAAGCACAATTTCCAATATCAGACATTGAAAATACAAGAAAAAAGTTAATGAAGGAGCTAATACCCCATATCCACGGCACAAATATCCTTGACATTGGATGCGGAATTGGCTCCATAACAATGGAGATCGCTCAACATAACCCAAAAGCATCCGTTTATGGTGTTGAAATATCCGATAATATGGTAAGACAATCTAAAATGAATTCCATGATCCTTAAAATAGAAAATTCCCAGTTTCAAACAGCAAATGTATATAATTTACCCTTCAAAAGTAAATCAATCGATGTTGCCACATGTTTTTTTATGCTTCATCACTTAACTGACATTCCTGCTGCAATATCTGAAATAAAAAGAATACTTACAGATGATGGGATACTTATTGCAGCTGATCCAATGGGCCATCATCATGGACCACAATTTATGGAAGATGATTGGAAAATGCTTTTTGAAGAAGCAGGATTCAATTCCTCGGTCAAAAAAATCGGGAAAGCAGCAGTATCTTTTTCACAGCCCATTGATAAATAAGCCTTAGAGTGTATAGTGATTTACAGGTGTCCAGAAATGTATAAACGATCAAAGCGATATATATTGCAGATATTTTCTGGTCTACTTGTACTGCTGACATTTCCATTTATAGGTCTACATGGCCTGATAATATTATTTACCTTAATATTTTTAGCTGTCAAGCTGGTTTCAGGAAATCAAAAACTCTATTTTACTGTAAGCAATGAACTGTTCGATGATCATGAACGCACTCCCTCCAGGGTCAACAGTATTATTTCAAATATTCATCACCTGTTCCTTTCAGTACTGATTTTACTTATCATCTCTTTAGTGCTGGAACTTACTCCATACTCTCTTCCTTTATTTATAATTGGATCTGCATTTGGATTATCTATAATTGGAGATTGTGCTGCTTCTATTATAAACGATCACAAAGAATCAAAACACAGATCAATGGATAATATTGACCACTCTATACAAAATATCTATTCGAAGAATTGCAGATACTGCAATCTACCTTCAACCACTGGATTCCTTGCAGCAGCAATCATAGCAGCTTTTCTAGCAGGTTCATGGATAATATATAATGAAAGCGGTTCAGTACCATATAATATAATAATTTTTGTTTCAGTAATTGGAGCTATGACCGGTGCCCTGTTTGAATCAATCCCTTCAAATGTTGACGATATGTTTTCAGTACCTCTAAGTTCAAGCATGGTAATGTGGATGTTCTTTGATTTTGGATATACTGTTTCACCATATGAAATTGCAGGAGCACTCCTCTTTTCATTGTTCCTTGCATATATGGCATACAGAGTCAGAATTGCAGACATATCTGCACTCATCAGTGCAACACTTTTGGGAGTATTGATCATTGTTTTTAGCAATATATTATGGTTTGTGCTTCTTCTTACTTTCTTCATACTTGGTGGTGCGTTCACAAAATACAGATACAGGTACAAAGAGTCAATTGGTATTGCACAGTCAAAAGGAGGAGTCAGAACATATGACAATGTATTTAGTAACAGTATAGCTGCTCTTGCACTTGCAATATCTTATGGTATTTTTCCACAGCACAGTGAACTTATTGTTTATGCGTATCTGGGAGCTGTCGCTACTGCTACCGGAGATACACTAGCAAGTGAAATTGGGACAACATCAAGTAGCAAGCCACGTATGATTACAAATTTCAAAGTTACAGAACCTGGTGCTGATGGTGCCGTTTCATTTCTGGGAGAAATGGCAGCTTTAGCCGGAAGTGCGATCATTGCTATATTGGCTGTTGCTTTTGGATTAACAGAAAGCATTCTTCTTGCAATAATGGTAACATCACTGAGTGGATTGCTGGGTACAAATGTTGACAGCTTACTGGGTGCCACATTACAAAAATACAATATTCTCTCAAATAGTGGAGTTAATCTTGTATCTACCATTGCAGGAGCAATAATAGCCGGAGTGATATTTTTATTGATCACATGATCTTGATCATTGGAATAAATACAGAAAATGATATTTCGACCAATTATTTCCTAAATACTTAATAGTTAGCTCGATAATTATTAGAATAATGAAAATACAGGGAATTGCAAAAGATACTCTCGAATTTATCCTGAAGGTCAGTGAATCTGCGCATCCATATGAGTTTGCAGGTCTTCTTCAGGCGCGTGATGAGATCATATCTGAAGTATTGATACTTCCGGGAACAGAATCAACTGATAGAAGTGCTGTCATGAAGCTTTTCATGATGCCAAATGTAAAATCTGCAGGCTCGGTACATAGTCATCCTGGGCCAAACATAAATCCTTCAAATGCAGACCTGCAGATGTTTGCAAGAACCGGGAAATATCACATAATTGTAGGCTATCCTTATGATGAAAACAGCTGGAGATGCTATGATTCCGGGGGAAAGGTTCAGAAACTGGAAGTTCTTGACGTGGAACTTGAGGATGAAGAAATACTTTGATCAGATAACCTGATCAAAGGTTTCAGTTTCAAACTGGAGTTCGGGGCTTTTTTTGTTCAGGGAAGAATGGAAGGGGCATTGTATTAAGCAGGATAGGAGAATCAATATCTTTCGCCCGCTCCAGCAGGAGTTCCTTTCCTTTCTTCGTAATAGCAAACAGTGGTATTGAGGTTCCTACCTGGACAAGAGGTTTTACAATATCACGAATTGACCTTGATGCGCATGCTGTGACTATATCCAGATGTTTAACCAGTTCTCTGGCATCCTCCATATCAATTCCAGTAAGGTGTGCACCGATAACAGTTAAATCAATTTCATTTTCAGATTCTACCTCATGCAGTTTGATAGCTGTATCTAAATCTATAACAGAAACTGCAATTCTCTTATAGCCCAATAATGCTGCTTTTTTGACGCCTTCAACAGGATCAATCTTTGCAGTCGAAGGATCAAGTACTATTCCCCCCAGGCTCTCAATTCTATTTATAACTTCATCGATTGGTTCGGTCTCTACAAGACCTGATATCCTTCCTCCCATTCCCTGCACCAGAGAGGGATTGCTGGTGATAACAGTACCCGCACCATCACATACTGTCACTGTAGTATCGAGCATGTCCCTTTCAAGCCCGGTCATCATTACTTCAGTTACACCAAAGCCGACAAAAACAGGCTGATCAAGTTTTCTTTCTTTGGTAAATAAACCAAAATCCTTCATCCTCAGTTCAACATTCTTTTTAACTTCTTCCGGCGTGAACTGTCTGATTCCGCGAACCTTGTCAAATATAGGACACCATTCAATCATAGGTTCGCCGATCTCAATGACTTTTCCATCTTCTACAACAACACGTGTCTTCCCCAGCATTTCCATAATATGTGCCATGTAATCCTCCTGAGATATTAATTTGTTCTAATGGTTTAAGTATCTGTCACAAAAAGATCTGAAAACATATACCAGGTATAATTCATACTGACTAAAAGATCATCCTATACAGGGATATTTTTTCCAGTGTTCTATAATTAGCTCGTTTTTGGGAATCGGATCATCTTCTCTTTCACGGGAAGACATTTCATCCTCAAAAGCTTCAAATGAGCGATAGAGATACCATACACCGTCCTGATGATATGAATCCAGAACATGAGGATCACCTTCTTTTTCAATACTTTTTTCAAAATATTCAACATATCCCCTTAGTATACTGTACTTTTTCATTATCACCACATCCAGGAAATCAATTCATAAAGCGTTCCTTCGATCAACTATCTTTTGAGATTTACCACTTGTTCGTGGAATAGTTCCTTTTTCAACAAGTTCCACATTTGTTCTTATGCTGAGAATGTTCTTCAATTCATTCTCAACATGTCTGCGTACAGCTGCAAGATCTTTTAATTCCCCTGTAAATGCATCGTCTTCAAGTTCAACACGCACCATTATTTCATCCAGATGATGTCTGCCTCTGTCAAGTATTACCTGAAATTGATCAGTTATCTGAGGAATCTGAACAATAACTTCTTCTATCTGGGAAGGAAATACATTGATACCTCTGACAATCAGCATATCATCAGCCCTTCCAAGCATTCTTGATATTCTATGGGTTGTACGTCCACAGGCACATTCGCTCTCAAGGAGTCGTGTAATATCTCCTGTTCTGTATCTGATAAGCGGAAGAGCTTCCTTTGTGAGTGAGGTGAGAACAAGTTCACCTTTTTCTCCTTCAGAAACTGGTTCACCCTCTGAATCCAGAACCTCTGCAAGAAAATGATCACTCCATATATGAAGACCATCCTGCTCCTCGCATTCAAAAGCAACTCCGGGACCATACATTTCAGATAGACCATAGGAATCAAAAGCTTTCAGGTTCAGAGTACTTTCAAGTTCCTTTCTGGTATTGGATGACCAGGGTTCTGCTCCAAAACAACCAATTCTTAATGACAGGTCATCAAGAATATCCATTTCCTGTGCGGTTTCAGCAAGATAGAGAGCATATGATGGAGTACAGTGAAGTCCTGTGACCCCATAATCAAGCATCATTTCCAGCTGTTTTGCAGTTTTACCTGTACCACTTGGGACCACCATCGCACCAAGTTTTTCAATACCATAATGAAATCCAAGCCCACCTGTAAAAAGTCCGTAATTTACTGAATTCTGAAATACATCATCCTTCGTAAGACCGATCATCACCATATTTCTGGCCATAATGTCGGACCAATTCGCGATATCCTGGGATGTATATCCAACAACAGTGGGCTTTCCGCTTGTACCTGATGATGAGTGTATCCGCACAATTTCTTTTTTTGGTACTGCAAACAGATCAAATGGATAATTGTCCCGAAGATCAGATTTTTTTGTTTGCGCAAGCTTTGAAATATCATCTAGTGATCTGATATCAGAAGGCGTAACTTTTGCCTGATCAAATTTATTTCTATAGAACAAAACATTATTATATACCTTGGCAACCGTTTTCTTTAGTCGGTCAAGTTGCAATTTATCAAGCTCATTATGATTCATTGTTTCATATTCTGGCTGCCAGTATTTCATTAAATATTCTCCCGGTTTTCAAATGTCGTTATATCAATACAATAAATTCAGATCAGATTTGTCATTGTTACATAAATGGTTTACTGTTTATTGCAGTTAAACAGAATAGTAAACATTTAATTGATTCCTAGCGTTTAATATACAATAAGTGGAGTACCGGTTGAAACAGTATTCAAACAAACTGCACTACCAGAATATTCTGTGAGCATCAAGCCGCATTTCTCAATCCAGTCATTTTCTACTTTTGTAAGTTCAAAATAGAGAATTTTCACCATATTATTTAGATCAGCGACTCCAGAAATTGAATTGGTGACACTGGCTGTAAAGCCACAAGTTCTTTGTGAACACCGATTTGAATTATTTTTTATTATATTTGACTGAAAAATATTCTTTAGTGCCAAATATGTGGATATATTGTCTCTTACAATTAAGTATAGCAAATCCTATTTTTTTAAATTCCGGTGAACTGGATAAATTATCTGATTCTGGTAATTTCATTGACAGTTTTTCCATATCATTTACCAGTTTCTGTGTATATTGATGCTGTGGTTTGTGAAAAATTTGATCCTTGGTATTGATTTCAACTATCTTTCCTTCCTGCATAACTGCTACACGATCTGCTATTCTCTTAACAAGTATTAGATCATGACAAATAAATATAAGCGTCATCCCCATCTCTTTTTTTAATTTTATTAACAGATGAATAATCTGTGCCTGAATAGATACATCAAGTGCAGATGTGACTTCATCTGCAATCAATAGAGTGGGGCGAAGAATAATTGCACGGGCTATTGCTATTCTTTGATTCTGTCCACCACTAAGCTGATGAGGATAGCTCATCAAATGTTTCTCTGAAAGTCCAACATGGTCGAGAACTTCAAGTATTATTTTCCTGAAATTTTTTTTTGGCCTTTTCTGCAAAATCAGTGGTTCAGCCATAATATCATATATGCGCTTTTTAGGGTTGAGTGATGTATCTGGATTCTGAAAAACCATCTGAATATTTGATGAAACAAAGGAATTAAGATTTCTATCTGGAAAAGTAATATCTGTATCTTCCAAAATAACTTTTCCAGAATCTGGTTTTTCAAGATTTACAAGACACTTTGCCAGTGTAGTCTTTCCACAGCCACTTTCTCCTACAATACATAAAGTTTCATGCTTACTAATACTAAATGAAATATCTTCTAGCACTTTTACTTTCTTTTTTCTGGAAAAAATATTACCAGATGAGTAACTTTTATTTAATTCACTTACCTCAAGCAAATGCCAGACACCTCACATATCTATCTTTATCTATTTGCTTCATTTCAGGATGATGCTGAGAACATAGTGAAGAGGAGCATGCACAACGGAGGTTGAATCTGCAGCCTTTTATTCTCTGTCCAATATGTGGTGCATTTCCAGGTATTGGTTTCATTTTTCTTGATGGATGGGAATCGAGCAGATGTTTTGAATATGGATGCAGGGGTTCATTAAAAAACTTATCAGCTGCCGAGATCTCTACCAATTCACCTGCATACATTACGGCAATGCGATCTGATAATTTATAAGCCACATCCAGATCATGGGTTATCAGCAAGATCGAGCGTTCTGAATGAAGAGTGGACAGCATTTCAACCAGTTGCATTTTTACAGTAATATCAAGTCCCGTAGTTGGTTCATCTGCAATCAATATATCAGGATCTGTGGCAATTCCAAAAGCAACCGTAAATCGCTGTTTCAGTCCTCCGCTAAGCTGGTGTGGATACTGTGCAAGCCTGTGTAAGGGATCACGAATTCCAGCTTTACCTGTAAGATAGATCAGATTATTTATAGATGATGGCTTTCCGGAATATTTCAGAATCTCATATAGTTGAGAGCGCATAGTAAATACAGGATTCAGGGAAGTGGAAGGATTTTGAAATACCATACCTATTTTCTTTCCTCTGATTTTTTTCAACGAGCTTTCAGGAAGTGATAGGAGATCCCTTCCTTCAAGATATACATTCCCTGATATTTGAGCATCTTTTGGAAGAAGACCAAGAATAGAATTCGCAAGAAGTGACTTACCACATCCAGATTCGCCAATTATTGTAAAAGTTTCTTTTCTGTATATTTCCAGATCAACAGAATCAACAGGTATCAGCAATCCTTCCTTTGAAGGAAAGCTAATCTTTAAATCCTTCATGTTTAACACTTAAAATAACCTCCATCTCTCTTTTGAATCTCTGGGATCAAATATATCCCTCAGACCATCTCCAAGGAAATTAAAGCCAAGGACTATAATCACAATAAACATACCAGGAAAGAACATAATATGTGGTGCTGCCTGTAAGAAATGTCTTCCGTCACTGACCATCATACCAAGTTCAGGATATGATGACACACCAAACCCCAGAAAACTTAAACTCGCAGCTGCAAGTATTGCATATCCCATACCTAAAGTGGAAATTACTAAGAGCGGAGAGGTAATGTGAGGCAATATATGGTGCCTGAAAATATGAGATGGGCCTGCACCCATCAATCTTGATGCTGATACATATTCCATGTGTTTCACAGATATTACAGAGCCACGGCTAATTCGGGCATATAGTGTCCATTCCACAATAGATAAAGCTATAACAAGGCCTACAATACTTTCACCAAATATTCCTGCTACAGCAAGAGCAACAAACAACCCTGGAAATGAAAGGAAAGCGTCAACAACTCTCATTATCATCTCATCTATAATTCCTCCTGTATAACCTGCTATAGAGCCCATTATTGTTCCAGCTACAAGAGATACTGCTATTACTGAAATTCCAATTATTAGACTGAGTCGGGTTGCAAACAAAGTTCTGCTGAATATACATCTTCCATGGTGATCTGTACCAAATGGATATTCGGTGGATAGTGTTAAAACAGGAGATAATAATCTCTCATCAAGATTTGCTTTATTTGGATCATGGGGGGCTAGCCATGGAGCAAAAACAGCAAGAAGAACCATAGCTCCAGTAAGTATGATTCCAATGATCATGCTTCTGTTAACTATTATTTTCATCATACCTCCACCTTGGATCAAGATAAGCATAGGACAGATCAACCAGCAAATTAATAGTAACAAATATTGTTGCAACAAATAGAAGGGTGCCCTGAATCATAGGATAGTCTCTGTGAAGAATAGAACTTACCATTAAATTACCTATACCTGGCCAGGCAAATACAGTTTCAACTACTACTGATCCATTTAGGAGGTAGCCAAAACTTAACCCCAACATAGTCACTACCGGTATAAAAGCGTTTTTCAATCCATGTTTTCCAATAACAATATGCTCTGGAAGACCGCGGGCTCTGGCAGCCCGGATATAATCCTGATCAAGTACTTCAAGAAGACTTGACCTGATCAACCGCATTAATATAGCAGCAGAGGATGTACCAAGGGTCAATGCTGGTAATATCATGTGCTTTAGATCTCCATTTTCACCATATCCACCTATCGGAAAGAGATTTAGCATCAATCCAAATACAAGTATCATCAAATATCCCTGCCAGAAATTTGGAATTGACACGCCAATCAAAGAAATCATTCGGCTCAGGTCATCTTTCCATGTGCCGTTTGAAAGAGCTGCAATAATCCCGCCAGGAATGGCGATCATAAGTGCAAAAAACATACTCAGAATAGCTAATTTGAAAGTTGCTCCAAACTTATGAACAATGGCCTCCGCTACAGGCTGACCAGTCATATAAGAATATCCAAGATTGCCGGAAAGTACCTCTTTTAGCCAGATTCCATATTGAACATGAAATGGTCTATCAAATCCCATTTTCTCACTAAACTGTTTTACTACTTCAGGATCTGCAGCTCCGTCAGGTCCTGTGAGCAATAGTTCAGCAGGATCTCCTGGAGCAAGGTGAATTATTGAAAAGCTTATCAATGAAACTAAAAAGAGGGTTGGAATAAGAAAAATGACCCTTCGTAGTAAATAATTCAGCATATTTATTTTTCCTCGGATGAAGATATAGCACTGACCAGAAATGCTACATCTGTTTGGAGTGGTCTGATAATTGGATTAAGCTGTTTTAAATTATAATCACGTATTTCTGATAGAGGATTTATACTTATATTTGAAAATCCCGCTTTTTCAAAAAATGGCTGAACACTTTCAGGGCGAACATTCGAGTACAGAGGCAAGGAATCATTGAAGGCTGAATAATGTTTTTTAAATTTACCTTGCCTTATAACACCAGAAGTGGGATCTTTAAACATTACTTTCTGGATTAGCCTGTTTAGATTGCGTTTGACTTTTTTAGTAAATGATGGATCAAACCAGTTACCGTCAATGGCTAATATTTTACCATTGGTAATTAAAACTCGATTCCACTCTTCCAGAGCTTTATCCGGGTTAGGAAGTGTCCATAGAAGATATTTACTGACCACCAGATCAAAACTATCGTTATCAAACGGAAGATCTTCAGCATCATTTTTAAAAAATCTGATATTCAAGTTCCTTGACTTTGATTCCTTTGTAGCCTCGTTGATCATAGCCTGTGAGATGTCAACAGCTGTTACATCATGTCCCATTTCCGCAAGAAGTAAAGCTAAGAAACCTCGACCTGTACCTACGTCCAGTACTCTTAGTGGCTCATTACCTATATATGGAGAAAGGCTCTGTTTCCAGAGCTCTCTTTCCTCATCTCCAAGATTTGTAGCGCCGTTGGCATAGCTTGTACTGCGCCAATCCCAGTACTCCTCAATATGTTTTTTTACATTCAAGACGATCACCTATTCTTCAAATAGATATTCTCGGTTAAGAAGGTGACATCATTTGGATAAATGACATAATCCTCAACATTATCAGATACACCATTTATTTTATTGTAATAAAATACAAATAACTCGGGGCAATCCTCGTGTATCTGTTTCTGAACATTATAATAATATTCCATCCTTTGATCTTCATCTGATGTAGTTCTTCCAAGTTCCAGCCATTTATCCACATCTGAATTTGAATAACCGGTCCATCTTGTATAGGTATTCCCAGAAGCAAAATGTTGATTCAGGAAATAATCAGGATCACCTGTTGGAGCTACACCCCATGATTGAAGGACAAGATCAAAGTCTCCATTATTCAAATCAGCATTTACGGCCCCACTTTCAAGAATCACTGCCCTGCTTTTAATTCCAATATCATTCAACTGGATTGCCATAACCTCTGCAACAGGTCTTAGTTCCTCACGACCAGTATGGGTTGTTATCTTTATACTAAATGGTTCACCATTATATTCAAGTAAACCATCGCCACTCGTATCTTCAATTCCGGCCTGTTTGAGCAGTTCTAGGGCCTTTTCAGGATTGTGAGTATAGGGTTCAAGTTCATCATTGCCAGACCACTTGAAAATTGAGGGGAATAATCCGACTGCAGGAGTTCCTCCAACACCTTCAAGTGCAGTGTCTACAACCTGTTGTCTGTTAATAGCATAACTTATAGCCTGTCTTACACGAACATCATTAAGTGGTTCCCTATTGGTATTGACAAACATAAGTGCAGTTCGGGGAGTTTCCTCACTTAGTATATTTATACTATCTTTTGCATTCAGACGTGCAACTTCAGAACCAGGAATATTATCTGCAAGATGTACTTCACCTGCCTCCAGCTTCATAGATCGGGTCATAGGATCACGTACATATTCAATAATAGCTCTATCAATTTTAGGTTCTGCTCCCCAATAATTTTCATTTTTAGTCACTACAAGTCGAGTATTGGGGATAAAAGACTCAAGCATAAAAGGACCTGTACCAGAAGCTTTTCTTGATATATCATCTATTTGAGGACTTATAATGGAAACAATTGGATCAGTAAGACTTGCAATGGTTGGAGCATATGGTTCATGTGTAATTAACATTACCTCACTGTCACCTATTGCATACACATCTTCTATAAAATCATATTGACCACTACGCGAATTATCAGGATTCAAAACACGGTTGATAGAATAAACCACAGCATCAGCATTCATGGATGTTCCATCATGGAACAATACTCCGTCCCTGAGTGTAATTTTCCAGGCAGTATCATTAACAGCTTCATATCCAACTGCAAGTTCAGGCACCATTTCCATGTTTTCATCAAAACTGAACAGAGTTTGATAAATGCCAGCCTGTCTCATATACCATCCATACCAATTGTGGGCAGGGTCAAGTGTGTTTGAGGGTCCAAATGTCTGGGCTACGCGTAAAACGCTGTCTGAATCTGTTCCTCCAACATTTCCTTGCTGGCTCAGGCAGCCGGCAGTTAATATTGAAAAAATAAAAACAAAAATTATCATACACATTATAGTTTTTCTGTAGTGTCTCATGGTAATCATACCGTTTTAAAATAAAGTTGGTACAAATAACAAATTACTATATTTAGTCATACGTAACTGGCTAATATTCATTATCAAATTGGTTAACTGGTTTGCAGCTGCAAATAAAATATTAGTTCAGTATTTTTTAATTTTACAGACGTTTACCTCTTAAGTTAATTTAAGTGCAAAAAAAATGCCTTTACAAATTTTTTAACTAGGTTAAAAATAATTATATAAAAAATTCAAAAAACAGTGGGCCCGCTGCGATTCGAACGCAGGATCCCCGCCGTGTAAAGGCGATGTCATAACCAGCTAGACCACGGGCCCTTATTTGATTGATACTGCTATCTTTGCTATTTAACCGTTCCTGATCCCAGATATATTTGGAATCACTCTGGTTTATTAGATGCAACTCCTAAATGTAATTAGTTATATATATCCTTTTTTAATCATTTCGAAAATTCGTTCATCCATTATAAACAACTTTTATTCTCATAGATGCCACTCTATTTTTATACTTAAAAGTAATATTCTGCCCATTGTCACATAAAGCAGATCCATCTGATGATGAAATGGCCGAGGTCATAGAAGAATACCTTGGAGAATATGCAAGCGTCAGTTCAATTGTAAGTGAGGCGTTGCCATTTGAAATTATTGCAACGTTTGGCGGAGTTGCTGCAGGAATAATACTTTCAGGAATGATTGAAGAGATTGAATTGATTCCAGGACTTATTGTTATTGCACCTGCTGTACTGGGTCTGCGAGGTAACATTTCATGCACCCTGGGTTCAAGGCTTGGAAGTGCAATACACCTGGGTTTGATCACAAAACTTGATAGAAATCCTGAACTGTTGAACAATATCTCAGGATCACTTCTTTTAAGCTTCATGATGTCTGTGTTCCTGGGAATCGTAGGACATTACATTACCATAGCTCTGGGACTTGAAAGTGCAGGTGTTATCATTCTTACCACCATTGCCGTTATTGCAGGCGTGTTGTCAGGATTGGTTCTGGCACTTGTAGCTGCACTTCTTGCAGTTGGTATGTTCAAATTCGGATTTGATCCGGATAATATAGTTACACCAGCAATAGCGACAATAGGAGACATTGTGTCCATGTTCATGCTTTTTGTAGCCGCAAAGGTGGTGCTCCTGTTATGACATATTACACAATTACAGGAATTATCAGAAGCAGCACACCTGTACTTCTTATAACAGCCCTGGCAGGAATAGCTGCCGGACAGATGCTTAATGCAGAGATCGATCGAATTGTATCAATGCCAGCATTACTCATACTGATCCCTGCACTGATCAAAATAGGAGGAGATACGGGAAGCATACTGGGAGCAAGACTTGCATCAGCCTTTCATTTAGGCTTTGAAAGAAGAATATTCAAAAATCCTGTTGTGCGCAACAGTGTTCTGGGAGTCAGTATCGTTGGCGTAATCGCCCTATTTTCTCTGAGTGTTACAGTCTGGTTGGTAAGTTTACTTTTAGGTCACCAGGTAGACTATCTGGTTTTGCTGAAGATATGCTATATAGCAGGCCTGATTGAACTTATAATAGTATTTTTTTTCACTGTGATAATTTCGTTTGCTTCGTACAAATATGGACTTGATCCGGATGATACAGTAATCCCGGTTATTGCTACACTTGGAGATATCGTGGGTGTTGCAGGAATCCTTATGGCACTGAATATACTTCAGGTAGTATAAGAAAATAATAGAGAATATAAAGAATACAAAGAAATAATGATAAAATAGGAAACAAAAGAAAACTAGGAAAATGGCCATGTATCCAAAAGAAATTAAATACACTCCACACAACCTTAAAGACCTGCTTATCGAAATGAAAGACACTTCAGAGCTGATGGTTGATCTGGCATATTCTGCAATGATGTATGACGATGAAGAAATTGCAGAAGAAGTAATACGCCTGGAAGAGATCATGGATATTTTAGATTATCACATGAAGATTGTAGCTATGCTCAGTGCCCGCAGAGTTGAGGAAGCCGAAGCAATGGCAGGTGCCCTTACAGTCTCATCATCTGCAGAAGATATTTCAAATGCAGCAGTCGATATTGCAAAAATTGTTACTCTTGATATGGGAATTCCATTTGAACTTAAACTCGCTCTTAGGGAAGCAGAAGAAACTATTATTCGCGTAACCGTGCATGAGGATTCGATCATGAACGGCCAGACACTTGAGGAGATTGAACTGGATGTTGAAACTGGTATGTGGATCACTGCAATACGTCGAAACAATGAATGGATATATAGCCCCAGCCATGAGACCCGCATACGTCCTAATGATGTTCTTTTTGCAAGAGGCCATGATGAAGGAGTGCCACTTTTTATTGAGCTGGCCTCCAATAAAAAATATACTTACAGAGAAGTAGATCATATTAAAACACTGGATGATCTTGAAATGGCTGTTGATATCATTGTTGAAATGAAAAATATGGCTGAGCTTTCCGTAGGACTGGCGTATTCTGCACTGCTATTTGATAATGAAGATATTGCATATGAGGTCAGGTCACTTGAGTCTCAAATGGAGTCCATGAAAAATAATCTGGAACACTGGATTCTTGAAACTGCAAAGCATGTACCTGATGTAAATCAGCTCAGAGGACTGTTGCACCTTGGGAATGCATCACTCAAAATAGCCAGTGCAGCTTATGGAATTGCAGACAGTGTACTAAGAGATATAGAACTTCATCCTGTAATTGCACTGGCTGTGAGGGGATCAGATGAGATCATTACAAAAATTGAGGTTGAAAGCTGTTCACCAATTGTTGGAAAATCATTCAAAGAACTGAAGCTTGAAACTGAAACCGGAGTGTATATTATGGCAGTCAAAAGAAAGAATAGGTGGGTATATAGACCAAGTTCCAAGACAGTTGTCAATGCTGGTGATCTGCTGATTGCACGGGGGTCTCGCACAGGAGAAGAAGCACTTTTTGAACTGTGTGCATGCCCCTTTGATTCGGAAGATGAGATACAGAAAGATTGAATGTGAACAGGTTCTGCCAGACATATTAACACAGAAAACGGGGCTTACAAAAATGCCACCATGTATTCCAAATGTATCTGATGGATTCAGGAAATTATTTCAAATGATCCATCTTTTTTACCAATATAAACTTCACTTACATTGTGAAATATACCATGTTCCACAACTCCAGTGCATCCAGATAGTTCTTTTGAAAGGCTTAAAGGATCTTCTATCACACCAAAAGAAGCATCAATTATAAAGTTGCCATTATCGGTTATGACAGGACCGTCTTTACGGGTAGCCATACGAGTAGTCGGATTGCCGCCAAGCGTTTTTATCTGGTTGCACACAAGGTTTCTGCTATAGGAAAGAACTTCTACAGGTATATAATGGTCAAGTCTGTCAGATATTTTCGATTCATCGACAACTACAATAAAATGATTTGCAGACATACTCACAACTTTTTCACGGGTATGTGCACCACCACCACCCTTTACTGCATTAAGATCTGAATCTATCTGATCAGCACCATCTATAGCTATGTCAAGTACCGGATGTTGAGAGAGAGTTGTAAGTGGTATTCCCGCTTCAATTGAAAGCATCTCTGATTGATAGGATGTAGGAACCGCAAGAATCTCCAGATTCTCCTCAAAAACCCGTCTTCCAAGCTCTTTTATTGCATATGCTGTTGTAGAGCCAGTACCAAGACCTACGACCATTCCATCTTCAATAACATTGGCTGCTGCTTTACCCACAATTTCCTTTTCAGTGGTTGATGAACTTGCTGTTCGATCCTTCATTTTCATTCACCCATCTTAATAACTATCAATACATATTCAATTGATTCCATATAGCGCTGAGAATATCGAGATATCTGATGCAACAATATTTTTCAGAAGACTATCAGGGTGATAGTCTCCTCCTATCTCTGGGAAACAGTACAACATCACGAATATTTTCTGCACCCAGCATTGTCATTAGCAACCTTTCACATCCAATGCCCCACCCTGCATGTGGAGGCATGCCAAATCTAAAGGCATCGAGATAAAAATCAAAGCTATCTGAATTTAGTCCCTGAGACTCGATTCTCTCCCTTAGTATAGTATGATGGTGTATTCGCTGAGCTCCAGATGCAAGCTCCATGGTACGATGCATAAGATCAAATGATTTACTGATCTCCGGATTATTTTCATAAGGCATTGCATAAAATGGTTTGATTTCTGTAGGCCAGTCAATAATGAAATAATGAGACTGTCCTGTCCTTTCAAATACATCATTTCCAACGATATGTTCTGCAGAAGTACCTAGATCATCGCCCCAAACAAGATCTTCTTCACTGTTCTGATTTACAATATCGATAGCTTCCTCGTATTTGAGCTTTAAGAATGGTTTTTCAGGTATTTCCAGATCTATACCCAGTTCATCAAGTTGTTTTTGGGAGTTCTGCTTTACACTGGAATACACATTTGATATCATGTTTTCCAGAATTTCCATTACATCAAAATGATCACAGAAGCTAGATTCAATATCTATGGACGTAGCTTCATTCAGATGACGTCTTGTGTCATGTTCCTCTGCCCTGAAAATTGGACCGATTTCAAATACCCGATCCATACCGCCACTCATCAATATCTGCTTGAAGAGCTGAGGACTCTGATTCAAAAAAGCTTCCGTTGTAAAGTATGTTATAGGGAAAAGAGAAGTTCCCCCTTCTGTTGCAGTTGCCACTACCTTTGGAGTTGAAGTTTCTATAAAGTTGATCTCTGAGAGATATTTTCTTACATTCTTTAGGACTTCATGCCGTATCCTGAAAATCGCATTTGTTCCTGGTTTCCTAAGATCGATAAATCTAGAATCAAGTCTGGTATCAAGTTCTGCCTCAACTTTGCCTGTCGTATCCATTGGAAGTGGGGAATCAGCTTCATTTAGCAGATTTATCCTGGAAGGTATAATTTCAAAGCCGTTTGGTGCCTTATCAGATGCCTTTACATTACCCGTCACAGAAACGACAGATTCTCTTACAAGTCTTCGTGCTGCATTAAACAGTTCTACATCAGTTTTTTTCTTAACTAGAGTGACCTGGGCTTTTCCTTCACGGTCACGGACAACAACAAAGCAAATACCTCCAAGGTCCCTTACTTCATATACCCAGCCAGCTATAGTGACTGTTTTACCTTCGAAATTGTCTGGATTAATCTGATCTGTGTAATGTGTTCTGAGTTCATTTAGTAGCATCTATATTCACCTTTAGAATCTTTGATCACTTAAAAGCCACAATTGAAATATGAATGTTTTTATTTTTCTTGGGAGATACTGACTGACGGTCAATGCAGGCTTCTAAGAGAAAACTCACCGGCTATATTTGTTTCCATTAGCTCCAGAACAGTGTCCATATCACTTGATTGTCCCAATGCCCACATAAGCTTCACAAGTGCGACTTCTGGTAGCATATCCTTTCCTTCAATAGCTCCAGCTTTGATGAGATCTCTGCCAGTATCATACACTCGGTCACACACTCTTCCGTACAAACACTGAGACGTAATAACCACGGCAATACCTGCCTTTGTAGCTTTCTCTATTTCAGGCACCCATTCGGTGGAAACATGTCCAAGGCCAGTACCTTCAATAACAATCCCACGATAATTTTTTCGGGTATAATAGGATAGTATATCAGGTTTTGCACCTGGAACAAACTTAATCAATCCACATCTGGGATCAATATTTGTCTCTGATACTAGCTTAGATGAGTCCCTCGTAGCATAATCTGAAATTATCTCGATATCTTTTGTAGAATAGTCAACAAACCCGATTGGATCGCTGTTTATCGGCCAGAAAGCATCTCTTCGTGAAGTGTGCATTTTTCTGACGCGGGTACCGCGATATATCCCGCACCTGTCATCAGAAATACTATCATGCATGACTACACACACCTCTGCAATATCACTGGTGGCAACCTTTGCTGCACATATAACATTCATTACATTATCACTACTTGGCCGATCAGCACTTCGCTGGGATCCAACCAGTACTATAGGAACTGGTGTATTTATCATAAAAGAAAGTGCTGCAGCAGTGTACATCATGGTATCAGTTCCATGGGCTATAATTATTCCATCTGCTCCATTTTCGATTTCTTCGATAACGGCTCCTGCAAGTTCAGGCCAGTACTCAGGCTTCATATTTTCGGAAAGGACATTGTACACAACCCTTCCTTTAAATCGAGCCATTTTTTGCAATTCAGGTATAGATTCAAGTATATCGTCTGCTGAGAACTGGGCAGAAACCGCTCCAGTTCTATAATCTATTTTACTTGCTATTGTTCCGCCTGTTGAGATAATAGAAACTTCAGGGAGTTTGCTATCTGCTTGCTTGTTTTCAGGTTTTACTTTTAATGGAGAATATTCTTTTTTCTGTATAATTTCAATGTTGGTACCTTCGGGATTTACTCCAATATTATATCCGCTTTCTAACTTAAGAACAACACACTTTCCGGACTTTGGCATTGCAACTCCCTGATACTCAACACCATTTTTTTTGATCTTTATTTTGTCTCCAGTTTCAAATTCCATAATTAATACCTTCAGATTCCAATAATTTGATGCATAGTAACAACATTCTTTTAGTTATTAGGCGCAGTTGATACCTTCTTTATTGTACTTTAAAGCATTTGGATCATTTATGAATTTAGACAATTTCCTGCTCAGGTATTGCCTATAAATTCATGAACAAGATCAAGAAGGTTCTTTACCGATCTTTCAGTATGGTCCCGAATCTGGTTAACCGTATTTATATCTGATACAAGGTCATCTTTTCCTGAACCAATACACCTAAGGACTTCATTCGAAGCAGGCCCCCCGGCAGCTTTTCTGCGATCTATATTAAGATGAGGATCCAGTGCTTCATGAACAATATCTTCGGTAAGGCCAAGGTCACTCATTTTTTTCTGCATTACAGAATAGGCAGCATCATCAATTATTTCAAGTGTTGGAACATGACCATCTTTTGCAATCATTCCAACGATCTGATGAGCGGTTCTGAATGGTATCCCTGAAACTCTGACCAGCGTATCAGCAAGCTCTGTTGCGGTTGTGAATCCATTTACCGACTGGAGCTCCATTGCTTCCTTATTGATCTTCATGGTGGAAATCATACCAGCCATTATTAATAGTGAAGTGGTTGTTGTTTCCACACACTTCCAGATATTGGGTGTTGCTTCCTGAAGATCGCGATTGTAACTTAAGGGAAGTGATTTAGATATTGTGATAAGTGACATGAGTGAACCTGTTGCTACACCACACTTTCCCCTAATTAACTCCGCGGTATCAGGATTCTTTTTCTGAGGCATGATCGATGAAGTTGAAGCATACTGATCATCAAGTTCTATAAAATTAAATTCTGAGGTTGACCAGAGAATAATCTCTTCAGCCATTTTGCTCAGATTAAGCATAATGTTGGTACATACGAAAGCGGCCTCGATCAAAAAATCCCGTGTACTTACAGCATCCATTGAATTTTCAACAATTCCCTCAAAACCCAGAAGTTCCCGAGTTCTGGACCGATCAATGTCGAATCCCGTTGATGCAAAAGCAGCCGCTCCCAGTGGGCACATATTAATTCTGGAGAATGCATCAAGTACACGTCCAAAATCTCTTTTCAGTGCTCCTGTATGAGCCAGAAGGTGATGAGCAAATGTAGTCGGCTGTGCATGCTGCAAATGAGTATATCCAGGCATGATAGTCTTCAGATTTTCAGATGCAGTAATCAACAGTGATTCTCTGAGTGTATTGATTTCATCCATCAGGTCAAGGAGTTGATTTCTCAGGACCAGACGAATACATGTTGCTACCTCATCATTTCGGGATCTGCCTGAATGCATTCTTCCGCCAATGTCTTCTCCAACCATATCTATTAACCTTGATTCCAGTGAGATATGGATATCTTCATAACTCCAGTCCAGCTTTTCAATTCCTTCATCCCTTATTTTTAAAAGAGACGAAAGTATAGACACACAATCCTCCTTTTTGATTATTTCCTGCTCATAGAGCATGATCGTGTGGGCCATATCCACCAGAATATCTGCGTCAAATATCCATGCATCATCTATCATTGATGAAGTAAATTTGTGAATCTTTTCATCCGGAGTTGATGAAAGTCTTCCTCGCCTTAAAATATCGCTCATTCAAAACCTCAATATAGTAAAATGAATATTATTGAATAACTTTACTGATTTTAAGATCTGATTTGTCAGTCATTGAAGAGTCAATCTGTAGTCATCACTGTACAAATCGATATTCACCGTATGTAAACAATACATTTAAAACTGTTGGAAAATAGAAACCATTAAATAGAAGCATCGATTCAAAAACGTTATGTATTCCATGCTTTGAAATATATCAGTAACAGTTATTCCAAATAACATAAATGCATTTTAAAAAAAGAAAAAGTGCAATTCTGATTGTGCATTAACATGCATTCTAGTTCAGTTTACATTTTTCAGCATATTAGAATGAAGGTCTAAGTGGTCGGTTTCGATCTCAATAAGTGCAGTAAAAAATTCTTTAATACGCGGTTCAACGGCTTCATCTGCAAATCTAGAATAGGAATCTATGGCCCTTCTTTCTCTTTCCCAGCCTTCTTTTGTATTTTCAATAGAATCCTTGCTGCATTCCAGTTTATCTATTTTTGGTACTGCAATCTTGAGGAATTTGCATATTGCAGAAGCATGTTCAGCTTCAACTTTTTTCAAGGCCTTAAATTTAGCTAAATTGTATTCATCTTCCTTCGAAACTGCCTCTTCCATTGCACAAATATAAAACCCGGCATTGCTAACTTCAAGTTCAAGTGCGGATTCCAGATTCTTCCTACTTGTTATACTAAGTTCTACCTCAAACTCTGCAGAGTCCCATCTATCAGCTTCTATAATATATTTTGTCATGGCTCCACAGAAAGGACATCTGTCTGGTTTATCTGTTCCTATATACGGGTCACCGCATATTCTGCACCTGAATACCTGCACTTCATCGGTCATGTGTCCAGCCCCTTTATTGCTACGATCAATAAGTAAATCCATTTATCTATCTATCTATCTATCTATCTATCTATCTATCCAAATTATCAATCTGTGTACATATCTAAATTATGACTTAATTTATTTATCCCAGATGGAATTTGTATTCTGTATATGGAATTATCTCTTAATAAATAATGAGTTCCTTGGATTAACATGTTATCTTTTTCATACACAATCCACCAAATATCCAGCTTAAATACAATCTGAGCCGTCAATTGCTAATATAATAACAGTAATGTTTAAATCTGCGAAATATATCCATAAAACTTTTCTATAAAGGCATATGTGATAGATCAAGATAAATATCTTGATAGATTTTAAATAATAAAAAAAAGATTCCTTAATCAAACTATCAACTTGCAATATATGTTATTTGTTAATTAATGGTGAAAATATGTACGCAGACAGAATAAACGCATTACCAGCCTATCTATTTGCAACGATAGACGAAGCAAAATCAAAAATGGTCGAAAAAGGTGTGGATGTTATAGATCTGGGGGTAGGAGATCCGGATAAACCAACACCCTCTCATATTGTAGAATCAATGTGTGAAGCAGTAAAAGATCCTCAAAATCACAAATACCCTTCCTACAGCGGCCTGATAGAGTTCAGGAAAGCTGCAGCAAAATGGCTTAAAGATACCAGAAATATCAATGTGGATCCTGCAACTGAAACCCTTACAATGATTGGATCAAAAGAAGGCGTGGCACATATTCCACTTGCATTTATTAATCCAGGTGATGTTGCACTTGTTCCGGATCCTGCATATCCGGTATATAAGATCGGAACACAGTTTGCAGGTGGGAAACCACATATTATGCCTCTGCTGGAAGAAAACGGCTTTTTGCCAGATCTTGATTCAATTCCTCAGGACATAATTGCAAAAAGCAAGCTCATGTTTCTGAATTATCCAAATAATCCAACCTCTGCAACAGCAACCGTGGATTTCTTTAAAGAGGTCGTGGATTTTGCAGAAGATAACAATATTGTCATAGTTCATGATAATGCATATTCTGATATTGTTTTTGATGGATATAAGTCTCCAAGCTTTCTGGAAATCGATGGAGCCATGGATGTAGGAATTGAACTATATTCCCTATCCAAAACATATAATATGACAGGCTGGCGCCTCGCATTTGCCGCAGGAAACAGTGAAATAATCAATGGTCTTGGAAAGGTTAAATCCAATATTGATTCTGGTGCATTCGATGCCATACAGAAAGCTGGGATAACTGCACTTGCCAGTTCACAGCAGTGTGTTGAAGATATGAACAAAACATATACAAGCAGGCGGGATACACTGTTGAAGGGCCTGAAAGAGATGGGTCTAGAAGTAAAACCACCAAAAGCAACATTCTATGTATGGGCACCGGTACCTGAAAAGTATAAATCAATTGAATTTTCAAAGCTACTGCTTGAGGAAGCAGGCATTGTAGCAACTCCTGGTGTTGGATTTGGAGAATATGGTGAAGGCTATATCAGATTCGCACTTACTCGCTCTGTTGATAGAATAAGTGAAGCTGTTGAAAGAATGGGAAAACTCGAGATCTAAGGATGAAGTCCATATAATGAGATCCCATCCTTTGATATTTCTTATTTTATTTTTCTGGACTATTTTTTAAGAAGACTGACACTACTTATTGAACCGTTCTGCATCATGTGATCCACCAGAACAAGAGCCATCATAGATTCTGCTACTGGTACCAGCCTTGGAGGAATTGTAGGATCATGTCTTCCTTTTATTGATATGCCAGTATTCTTCATCGATTCCATATCAACCGTCTTCTGTTCTTTTGAGATTGAAGGAGTGGGTTTGACCGCCATTTTACATGTAATTGGCATACCTGTGGAAATTCCACCTATAATTCCTCCTGCATTGTTAGTTTCCATAAAAACATTTTCATCCCGCAGGCTTATTGCATCATTCATCTGACTTCCCTTCATTCGAGAACATTCAAAACCTGCTCCAAACTCAACACCTTTTACAGCTCCTATACTCATCATAGCCTTTGCAATATCTGCATCCAGTTTATCGAAAACTGGTTCACCAATACCTGGTGGCACTCCACGAGCTATAACCTCTACTACTCCCCCGATGCTATCACCTTCTTTTCGGGCAGAATCTACAGCGGCCTGCATCCGGTCTGCCGCATCAATATCTGCACATCTTACAGGGGTTTTTTCAAGATTTTCAACTATTTCATCAAAATCCATGGCTTTTGCTCGAATTCCTCCAAGCTCAATTACATGGGCAACTATCTCTATATCATATCGCAACAACAGCTTTTTTGCAATCGCTCCGGCAGCCACCCTGCTCACGGTTTCCCTTGCTGATGAGCGACCCCCTCCACGATAATCCCGGATTCCATATTTAGCCTGATACGGATAATCTGCATGCCCGGGTCTGGGTGTATTTTTCATATATTCATAAGAACTTGAATCCGCATCCTGGTTCCAGACAAGCATTGAAATCGGTGTTCCGGTTGTTATACCATTGAATATACCAGATAATATTTCTACTGAATCCTTTTCGGCCCTCGAAGTGGACATTCTGCTCTGACCCGGCTTTCTTCTGTTAAGTTCTTTTTGGATTTCATCCGGGACTATGGGAAATCCTGCAGGTACGCCATCCACAACAACACCTACCCCTCTTCCATGAGATTCTCCCCATGTAGTTATCCTAAATATTTTACCAAATGTACTTCCAGACATAATATGAAAAATCCTTTTAATTGTATTTTACTATTTTCTTGATCATTATTATTATTATTATTATTATTATAACATTTAATGTAGTGCTTTAAAGTTGTCATTCTTTAATTGTTTTTCAGAATAGAATCTTAAATTTAGAGAGTAGGTATGTTTTTAGAGAATATAAGTATGATTAGTGATATAATCAATATATTAATCCAAAACAGGGTTGAACAATTACCAGATTGTGCAGATAAATAAGATATATAGTGTTTTGATACACATATTCAATTAACAGAGGACTAAAATGTTCAAAATTGCAGTTACAGGAAAAGGCGGGGTTGGAAAAACCACACTTGCAGGCACATTATCAAGGATGTTTGCTAGAGACAGCTACGATTCACTGGCAATCGATGCAGATTCAGATATGAACCTTGCATCTTCAATCGGAATCAAGAATCCTCCAAAGCCTCTTACTGAATATAAAAACCTCATTGAAGAAAGAACGGGCGAGATTGGAGGTGTTTTTAAATACAATCCAAAAGTGGATGATGTTGTTGAAAGATTTGGTGTAATCGGACCAGATGGCGTTAAAATGCTTATTATGGGAACAGTTGAGCGTGGAGGAAGCGGATGTATGTGTCCTGCATCGTCTTTTTTGCGTGCTTTTCTCAGGCATGTAATCCTTAAAGAAAATACAGCTGTAATTCTGGATATGGAAGCAGGAATAGAGCATCTTGGAAGAGGAACCACACGTGGAATTGACCTTATGATAATTGTGGTTGAACCCGGAATGAGATCTATAGAAACTGCATCCAGAATTAAAAAATTATCTCAGGATATTGGAATAAAAAATATTGCAGCTGTTGTGAATAAAGGTCCATCGAAATCAGTTAAGCCCTATCTTGACAAGTTTGAAATACCGCTTCTTGGTGAAATCCCATATGACCCACAGATGGTTAATGCAGACCTTGAAGGGCTGGCACCTATAGACTACGGAGGAGAATCAGTTAATGCAATAGAAAATATAAAAGACCAGGTCCTGAAAATGATCAAGCATTCCAAATGATCCTTCTGTCATTATATGACCATATATGACCATTCAATATAATAATAAATCAAATGAAATAAATGATTACTGGTACCATTATTACTCCCATTGAATGTGATCTTCTTATGTTCATAAAAGGTGCCAGCATACCAACTGAAGTTGAGATAAGAAATATAACCAGTCCAAAAGTCCCCGTTGACAAAAAAACTATCATTAAGAGCGCTATGAGGACCCCCTGACATAACCTCAGATAATTAAGTTTACTCAGTAAGCTATGAATGTTGTCCCCTATAATTATTGTTGAAATATAGGACAATATAGATGCAAATAGGATAACTCCGACAAAAAGTGTAATTGAGAATTTACCCAGCATACTGATATCAAGAAGCTCATCAAAAGCCACCATTGCTCCGCTTCTTGCTCTTTCAATGATAATCAGAGCAAATAATCCAAATATTGAATTTGAGGTATTTACACCAGAAACAGAAACAAGGAATTCTTTTGAACTTTCACTTTCTTTTTCATCAAATTCACCGTATCTTTCAAAATTCTCCTTAATGCATAATCTTGCAATAATCGCCGCAACCGATGATGAGATTCCAGGAATCCAGGCAACAAATGAACCTGCAGAACTTCCTGCAACAATTCCTCTTAATATTCTTTTTCTTGAAAGGGATATACCTTTATTTATCTGTGAAGGAATACTGGAACCTGATAACATACTTACTATAAGCTGGGATGAGCCAAAAAGACCGCTCAAAAGAGGAAGAAGAATTGAAGAATTAAAAACATCAAGCGCAGGATCTATAAAATGTTCAAGTTGAAATGAGAAATATCCAAGAAACCCTGAAAGTAAAAACAGCATCAATGCATAAAATTTAAACTTAAAGTGTGCAAATGATCCCTGACCGGATATATACTCTCCATTTTCTGAAGATATCATAAGACAAGCAATCAAAATTAAAAGCCATCCCATATATTCCTGAATAAATGGATACATATTGTCAAACAGAATTATAAGCGGGAATAACAGAAACATGGAAAAAACAACTGCTCCTGCACTTCCCAGTGCAGACAGCCTTACAGCTTCGGGACCGTTTCCTTCAAGTAACAGTTTGTGTCCTGGGAGAACAGCCAGTGCTGTGCTGGAATCTGGTGCTCCTAAGAACACCGATGGAATGATGTCATGAAAAGAGTGTGACACTGAGTTTGAAAGGATCATTACAGCAATATAAAATGGGTAGAAACCGTATCCTTCCATCATTGATGCACCTGCAGCAAGAAGAAGGGCAAAGTTGTTGGTGTGAATTCCTGGTGTAAGACCTGAAAAAATTCCAAGTGTAAACCCGGCAAATATTGATAAAAAAAAGAGGAAGTATGAAAAATCTCCTGTCAGTACAAAATCATGCATAACCTTTCTTTCCTTAAATTAATCATCACTCTTTTTAATTGGTGAAATCCACCTTCCTAGCCGTGCCGCACAATCTATTCATTTTTTGTATGATCAATAAATAATCTTATAGATAATTAAATTTAGATTATAGTAAATTATTTTTTATATGTGACATATAGATGCATTTTATTATTAATAAATATTTACAATGTTGGACTGCTTTTCAATAAATAATATATATCATAATACATTTCGATGTGTTAGAGATATCAGATATGAGCAGTAAATGCACAAAATGCAATCAGAGATCTGTAATTTTTCAAAAATATTCAGGAATGCGTCTCTGCAGGAAACACTTCATTGAAGATGTGGAAAGAAAAATTAAGCTTACAATAAGAAAGGAAGCAAATATAGCAAAAAATGATACTATAGCTGTGGCTCTTAGTGGAGGAAAAGACAGCAGTGTTCTCCTTTATGTCCTTCATAAGACATTAAAAGAGAGGCCAGATATCAGAATCGTGGCAATTACAGTCGATGAAGGGATAGAAGGATATCGTTCCCATACAGTTCAAAGCGCAGCAATACTTGCTCAAAATATGGGAATTGAGCATATTGTAGTTTCGTTTGAACAGGAATTTGGAAAAAGTCTTGATGAGCTGATATCAGGTGAACGGGTGCAGGGAGCATGTACATACTGTGGGGTTTTGCGAAAATCACTGCTAAATAGGATTGCACGTAATATAGGAGCAACAAAACTTGCTACAGGGCACAACCTTGATGATGAAGCACAAACCATCTTTCTAAATCATATTCGTGGAGATGTAGAAAGGCTTGTAAGACTTGCACCAACAAGAGAACTTGATGGACTAATATTAAGATCCAAACCTTTAAGGAAAATCCCTGAAAAAGAGGTAGCTCTTTACGCGTTTTTGAACGACCTGCCTGTGGATTATAGTGAATGTCCATATGCTGGTGAAGCTATGAGAGGAGAAGTAAGAGATGTTCTTAATGATCTTGAAGTGAATCATCCAGGCACTAAATACTCAATTCTTAGTGGTTTTGATAAAATGGTACAGATTCTTGCAAAAGAATATACTCAAACCAATATGTCTGGATGCCAGATATGCGGAGAGCCCTGTAATTCCAATACCTGTCAGGCCTGTAAAATACTTGGAAGAAATATAATCGAATATTGAAATATCAGGCCAAATATAATTTCAGGCAATCAAATTCATTCATCATAATAGTTTCTGTCACTGTAACTTAGAAGATCACGGGGATCATAGACCACTCTGCCATTTTTGATAAAATACAGAAACGTCCACCATATAGCAGTTAGTGGAGGAATTACAGCAATTGAGAGAACAAAACTGATAATACCCCATAACATTGCCAGTGGATCTATCTGTCCAAATACCTCACCAATAACACTCATTGATATTGATATCAAGACCAGTACTAACCAGATAACCATAACCGCGATCTTATTAGTCATAAAGAATTTGAATGCAGCCTTCAAACTGCTAATAGGATCCATTCGATCAATAACAAGTATGTATTCTCCCATTACCAGAGTAACATTGATTATTATCGCATAAATGATCCAGATAAACAGACCACTGATTAAAAGGTATGCGTTTTCAATGAAAAATAAAGGATCGGCAATAAAAGCTGTAAGATCTCCAATGGCCCTCATTCCCGGTATGATAAAAATGATCCCGGCCAGCATAATCAGTGAAATGAGTACATTTAACAGAAAAAGATTAATCACATGTTCTCTTCCTGACCTTGACATTTCACCAAGACCTGTATTTCCGGTCTCGGCTACCTGCCTTATCATACCAATTGCACCAGCCGTAAAGTAAGCCTGAATAAAATAAACTATTAAAATGGTAACTACAAGGCCTGCAATGAACAGAAGAAGATAATCCGATAAAAACGTAACAGCCATCTCAAGAAAACTTTCTGGAGACATTGTTGCAATATATTCAGGACTAAGATGGGTTATAGATGGTATAATGACCAGTAAACTAAACAAAACAAGATAAGTAATTCCAATTACAGCACTTATGAAAGTCATCAGGATGAAAGGTATAGAAATCACTAAGTTTCTGGACCATGCTGAAAAACCTTTGTTGAGAACCGTCACAATATCGTCTGTCATCCTAATCCCTTATAAGGTTATATTTATAAATAAATTGATAAAATCCATTATGTAGAAAAATTTTATGTTTTTCTTTCTTGAAATTTTTGTTTTTATTTAAAATATAAAAATAATCCGCCAAAAATAAAGGCGGATTAAAACTTAATTTACAGCAGTCCTCCCCCTATGAATAGGGATGAGAACAACAATGCCACAACATTGACCACTTTTATAAGTGGATTGATCGCAGGTCCGGATGTATCCTTGAAAGGGTCACCTACAGTGTCACCAACAACAGCAGCTTTATGAGCTTCAGAGCCTTTACCTCCGTGTGCACCATCTTCGATCAATTTCTTAGCATTGTCCCATGCACCTCCGCCATTTGCCATTGTTAGAGCAAGCAGAAGACCGGAAGCTATGATACCAATCAGAAGTCCTCCAAGTGCCAGTGGTCCCAGTATAACTCCCACTAATATCGGAACGGCCACTGCAAGTATTCCTGGAATAGCCATCTCTTTAATTGCTGCAGCTGTAACAATGTCTACACAGCGCCCATATTCCGGCTTTGCGGTTCCGTCCATTATTCCGGGAATTTCTCTGAACTGTCGACGTACTTCATTTACCACTTTAAAAGCGGCTCTGCCAACAGCACGCATTGTGACCGCGCTGAATATGAAAGGAAGCAGAGCACCAATGAAGAGTCCTACAAGCACCAGTGGATTGTCCAGGGCAAGAACTCCGATGTCAAGATCCACCTTATGTCTGTAATCTGCAAAAAGGGCCAGAGCACCCAGTGCAGCTGAACCTATAGCATATCCCTTTGTCACAGCTTTTGTAGTATTGCCAACAGCATCAAGAGCATCGGTAATTTCCCGTACATCTGAGGGCAGACCTGCCATCTCAGCAATGCCTCCTGCATTATCTGTAACCGGACCATATGAATCAAGTGCAACAATCATACCGGTTGTAGAAAGCATAGCAGCAGCAGCTATCGCAATACCATAAAGTCCTATTGCCGGAGCAGTTGCACCGCCAACAACAAAGAAAGCTGCCAGAATTCCACCTGCAATAACTATCATTGGAAGAGCAGTACTTTCAAATCCAATAGCAAGACCTGAAATTACATTAGTACCGGCTCCAGTTTCAGAAGATTCGGCTATAGTTTTTACAGGTCTGTAGCTGGTGGATGTATAATATTCGGTAAAAACTACCATCAGAACCATTATCACAACACCAACAAGTGCAGCGAAATAGAATCTAACATCTCCAAAAAGCCAGACTGTTACAAAATAGAATGCAACCATACATAAGATCGCAGCAACTGCAACTCCTTTATAGAGAGCTTTCATGATCTTGCCGTCATCACCAACTTTTACAAAAAACATTGCTATGATCGAAGCAAATATGGCAACTGCACCAAGAATCAGTGGATACAGTATTGCATTTGGATGTATCTCAATAATAAGTGAACCAAGCAGCATAGCTGCAAGAACTGTAACTACATATGTTTCAAATAGGTCAGCACCCATTCCTGCACAATCACCCACATTGTCACCAACATTGTCTGCAATAACACCAGCATTACGTGGATCATCTTCAGGAATTCCGGCTTCAATCTTTCCTACCAGATCAGCACCAACATCTGCAGCTTTTGTATATATACCTCCGCCAACCCTGGCAAAAAGACTGATAAGACTTGCACCAAAAGCAAAGCCCAGAATTAGATCAACATCACCATACACAATATAAAACCCACTGGTTCCCAGCAATGCAAGGCCGACTACGGCCAGACCTGTCACAGCTCCTCCACGAAATGCAACTGACAGAGCATGTTTAAGGTTTTTTGAAGCCGCATGTGCAGTACGTACGTTTGCCCTTACTGATACGTTCATTCCAATGTATCCCGCCAGAGCAGAACTTGCAGCTCCTACCAGAAATCCAATCGCTATTTTAGGGCCCACATCTCCAAGTAAAACCAGTATCAAAACTGCAATAATAATAGCAACAACTGCTATTGTTTTAAACTGGCGGTTAAGGTACGCCATTGCACCTTCCTGGATCGCCAGTGAAACCTCTTGCATTTTTTCAGTACCTGTTCCTTCTTTAAGCACACTGCGCGCAAAAAAAGCAGCAAATACCAAACTGATTATACCTGCTATAGGGGCAAGATATATCAAACCATCCATAATGTCACTCCTACAACTTTTTTATTTACATAACATAATTCAGTTTTACAATTTTTAATCTGAAACTATCTGTAAATTGATCAGTGAAACGACAATTAGTATGTTAATTTTACACCCGATTTTTGTGACGTTCATCGGTAATATCTTCACACATAAATTTACAGATAGATATCGAATCAGATAATTAATGTCACGAGCAGATTGAAATAGAACACAATAAATATGAATCTATCGATTAATTGATCTATCAGATTCCTTTAGAATATGAAAAATAGTTACAGAATGTTTTCAATACTTATATGAATTACAAGATTACATTCCGCCACCAATCTGCAACAGTTCAAATTCGATACTGTCTGGTATACATGCTCTGAATATAAAAACGTTGCATCTCATATTTCTGGCTTCAGATATTGCTCTTTTATGCTCGACACTGAGTTCATCTTTTTCAGAAGCAATACATAAAGACTTTTTATCTGATTTTACCAGAAAATCAAAGTAACTGCCATAGGCTTTTAGAAAGTCCACAAAATTCTTTAATTCATTCCATGTATCACACATATGTATGTTTTTTGTGACAGAATTGGCAACATACCAGTCTCTACTCATATAGGGATATTCAATATACTGCTGGTTAAGTTCTTCATACGCTTCAATAATCCGATCCATATCACGCCTTAAGTTGACCCATTTCCATTTCTGATCTGAAAAGTATCTGGCAGCCACTATAGTAATAATGGCATCTCGGTCTTCCTGCTCCAATTTCACAATATCACCCATTATTCATTCATCCTCTAATCTATATACTGTTATATATCTTGTGGAAAAGATCAAAAATCCTGAATGAATATTAAAAATCATCATCCTGGGCATAACTTCGGTCATATTTGATTGCCAGTTCAGCCCTGGCCAACTCACGACCAAGATACCCGGCATGCTCTAAAGTAGAAACAAGTCCTTTTTCAATAAGAGTATTGAGTACAGAGCTGGCAGTTTTACCTACAACACATGCCCTTTTATGCTGGGCAATAATTAAACTTCCTTTGAACGAACTATCTGAATACCGTGATCTGGAAACAATGCCTATCTTAACGGGACCTTTTGGATCAAGTTCCCATG